>CAYTDH010000264.1:0-6771 GCA_964436325.1 uncultured Tangfeifania sp. | reverse complement strand
ATTAACAAATTCATGGCATCTCTCGCGGAAAAACCTGTTAATTTCTGCGTGACTCGAGAACGAAACAGGATAATAAACAAAAAACCAGGGACAGCCTAACCCGAATAATTCAAGAATTATTCCTGCCTCCGGCAGCGACTAAGATTCAGTAAAACTTTTTCCAAAAGTTTAACTTCATCTAAGTCGGGGTTAACCAGAACTTAATTCATATTATTTAAAATTTATGAATAGTTCAGGCTAAAACGGAACACCATTAGATAAAATCGAAACAGAGGCATTTACTCTTTAAAAAAATAATCCTACTGCCTGTTTTCTTTTAGGCGTACAAAAACCGTTTAATCTTTTTGGTTGGGGTTTTCTCGAATGGAACTGGTTGTAAAATCACCCGCTGCAATTTTGAAAATTTATTGAGTTCATCATTGACCTTGCGATGGATCTCCTTTAGGATTTCCTCTGATTTATCTTGCCAAAACTGCTGCGCTTCGGCTTTCAGGTGCCGAAAATGATTGTCTACTTCTTCCATATTCAGGTGTACCATCGCCACCAGTTTCCCTTTCTTCTCAACAACAAGTGACTCGAGAACAAACCCCATTTTATTGATGACCGATTCAATTTCTTCGGGATAAATATTTTCACCACTTGCTCCCACTATCATGGTTTTTATACGTCCCTTGATGTAGAGAAAGTTATCCTTGTCGAACCGCCCCCTGTCGCCGGTTTTAAACCAGCCATCCTCCGTAAAAACAGCACGCGTAAGTTCAGGTGCTTTATAGTACCCTTTCATCACATTCTCCCCTTTGGCCTGGATTTCTCCTTCCCCGGTGGCCATGTCCGCATCCCCCAGTCTGAGTTGAACTCCTTCCATGGCAGGTCCTGTAGAACCAATCCTCACATTTTTCCCCACAGCACCAGCCAGCAGGGGAGACGTTTCCGTCAGTCCGTAACCAATGGCATAAGGAAACTTGCCCTCCTTTAAAAAACGTTCGACCGTAGAATCAAGTTTTGCACCGCCAATTCCAAAGAAACGAAGTTTCCCTCCGAAGGTCTGATAAAGCTTTTTCCCGGCCACCCGGTGCAGTAATTTGCGAAAAGGGGGCTTGGAATAAAGATAACGCATAGCCGGACTCTTTTGAAAGCGGGGCAATATTTTAGCTTTAAATACTTTCTCGATAATAAGCGGAACAACCAACATGATGGTTGGTCTTACTTTTTCCAGGGCAGGGAGCAGGACCGAAGCAACTGGTGCTTTCCGGAGATAATAAACGGACGCACCATATTTCATGGGCAACAAGAAACTAAGGGTATTTTCCAGGGTGTGCGATAAGGGCAACACCGAAAGAAAACGGTCGGAAGCATTAATTTCCTGAAGGGTAGCACTCTTTTCGGCTGTCCACACGAGGTTTTTATGGGAAAGCATCACTCCTTTGGAGCTCCCGGTAGTTCCGGAAGTATAAATGATGGAGGCCAAATCGTCCTCCTCTACCGGGGCAGGCAGAGTTTCCCCTTCAAATTCCGTTAGTAAACTTTCGAGGTTCAGGAGTTCCTCTGTTGCAGTCCCCTGGGGAATCAGGGCGAAGTTGTCAACCAGAATCATTTGCTCCAGTAACTCTGTTGCTTCTTCGTCCAGGGTGCGGAAAAGGCTTTCGGAAATAAACATCACCCTGGCTTCAGAATGTCCGATAATGGTTTTGATTTCATTGACATGAAAATCGGGCAAAATCGGAACAGCGATGGCTCCTACCCATGAAATGGCAAAAAAGGCAACCCCCCAGTTGGGCATATTCGTACTCAAAAGAGCAACCTTATCCCCTTTTGACACGCCAAGGTCTTTCAGCAATCCTGCCACACGGGAAACATCAGCGCCCATCCGGGCATAACTGTAATCGTTTTCCCCAACAAAAACGAGTGAATTCTTTTGGGGATACCTGTGTACAGAGTTCTGTAAAAGAGCGGGTAATGTATATTTTGTTGTTGTTGTCATTTTTTTTATTTTTTCAATAAACGTTTATTAAATGTAAAAAGTTTATCCTGTGTAAAAATAACAATAAACGCGCCCAAAAAAATAATCCGGCCCATTTTAAACGAATTTTAACAACTTCCGGCACCAAAATTCACTGCCTCCCTTAATATCCCTGTCTCAGAGGGTACCTCAACCGGAGAACACACAATAAAATTAAACCCGGTTTGTTGACCATTCCTTTGGTGAAGTTTATTAAATTTGGACAAAAAAACCATTCGTAAAGACTCAATAATTATCAGCGTAATGAAAATCGACCATATTGCCATCTGGACCTACAATCTTGAAGGGTTGCGCAATTTTTACATGCATTATTTCGATGCCTCCTCGTCTGAAATATATTATAACCATTCCAAAGAATTCAGCTCTTATTTTCTCTCATTTGACGGGGACTGCCGGATGGAAATCATGGAAATGCCCAATATTCATAAATCAAAAAATGCGCCTGAAAGACAATATACCGGCATGACGCATTTTGCTTTTAACGCTGGCTCCAAGGCGGAAGTCATCCGTTTAACCGAAAAAATCCGCAATGATGGCTTCAAGGTTATCGGAGAACCAAGAACCACAGGAGACGGTTATTTTGAGAGTGTCGTTTTGGACCCTGACGGCAACCGCGTGGAGATAACGGCCTGACAGGAAAAAACCTGCACATCGTCAGAAACAAGTCTTCTGTTTTTATCACGGACTGTAATAAATGGGCCCTTCAATACCAAGGGGCAGTCCGGCCCATATCCAAAGCAACAACATGGGTATCCGCACCAGTGCAAACGCAATGGCATAAGGCAGCATCAGGGAAATAAGGGTTCCAATTCCCACCTCTTTTACGTATTTCTGGGCAAAAACAATGACCAGCGGAAAATAAGGCAACAGTGGGGTCAGGATGTTTGAATAAGAATCTCCAATCCGGTAGGCTGCCTGGGTTGTTTCCGGAGAAAAGCCCATCAGCATGAGCATGGGCACAAAAATAGGAGCCAGCAACGCCCATTTTGCCGAGGCGCTTCCCATAACCAGATTAACCATTGAAGCAACAATGATAAAAGCCACAAGAAGGGGACCTCCGCTGAATCCGATAGCCTTGAGGCCATCGGAGCCTTTCACGGCAAGCACACTACCCAGGTTCGACCAGTTAAAGTAAGCCACAAACTGGGCTGCCACAAAAGCAATAACAATGTACATTCCCATGGTCGACATACTTTTTGCCGTCATATCGGTTACGTCTTTATCTCCTTTGATGGTTCCTGCTACCAGTCCGTAAACCAAACCAGCCACAAAAAACACAATGAACATGACCGGCACGAGCGAATCATAAAAAGGCTGAAAATCGCGCTTCCCGGTTTCCGGGTCGATCGCGCCCCTGAGCAAACCGTCGGCAGGGATTATGGTCAGCATAAACAAGCCCAGAACCAGAACAGTAGCCAATATGGACCATTTGAGGGCTTTCACCTCCCGGCGGGAAATGGGTTTTTCCTCTTCAACCACCACATCACTTGAAGGTTTATACTCTCCCAGCCGGGGAACCAGTATTTTTTCAGTCACCCAAGTTCCCACCAATCCGATGAGCGGCACGGAGGCTGCCATCAGGTAGTAGTTAGAAAGCGGGTTCACAGTATAATCAGGGTCAATTATCTGGGCAGCCGGTTCCGAAAAAGCAGCAATCATTGGGTCAAGGCCTGTGGGGAGAAAATTCGCACCGAAGCCTCCTGAAACGCCGGCAAAAGCCGCTGCAATCCCGGCCAGCGGATGACGTCCCATTCCCATAAAAATGGCACCCCCCAGCGGGATAAGCACCACATAACCAGCATCGGCAGCCACAGAACTAACCATACCAGCCACAACAATAGAAAATGTAATAACCGACTTGGGAACTTTGGAGACAAATAACCGCAATGCAACAGAAATCATTCCTGTATATTCGGCAACGCCAATGCCGAGCATAACAACCAGAACAAGTCCCAGCGGAGGAAAGTTAGCAAAAGTGGAAACCATCCGGGTGAAAATCATCTGAACGCCCTCGCGCGATAAAAGGTTCTCCACTTCAATGGTATCTACAGGCTTTCCGTCAGGCCCGGTTAAACCGGCTTCTTTCCCGGGATGATCGACAGAATAACCCCCAAAAGCCAGTGAAAGCAGTAACGTAACCACCATCAAAATTGCAAACAGTGTTACGGGCTGAGGCAATTTATTCCCCACAACTTCCACCTTATCAAGAATACGCTTAAAAAAATCCTTTCCCTTTTTTTCTTTTTTAGCCATGCGATGTATTGTTTAATTCAACATATTCCCAACTTCGAATCAACACTCCAGCCAGGTTTATGTTTTCGTTTTGTGTCCGTTTTCCGGAAAAAGAATTCACAAAAAACGATTTTTTTCTGAACTGGCAAAAAATAAAACGGTTTTGCAGTTTCATGTAAGGGGTAAAAGCAACTCAAAAAAAGGTGTCAATCATCGTAAACGGTAAAAACAATATTGATTTTTTTCGGCGCATCATTGATTGACATCTCAAAAGAAGAACTGAACGCCCATTTTTTTCAAGCCAACAGGTGACTCAAATCTTCCCCGGTTTAAAACATTGATAGGAATGAATTTAAGCACTTCACTGACTTCTCCAGAAACCAGTTTTTGGGAAGGAACAAAAGTAAAAGCACCCGAAATATTTGAAGGAAATTGGAATATCCTTATATTTATCCGGTTTTTATAAACAAATTATAATAAAATAGTACCTGTCCAATTAAAACTTTTTTGTGTTATGGAAAAGAAATCGAATAAAAATGCAGTTTCCAGGAGAGCATTTCTTGGAACGACCGCAGCAGCAGCAGCAGGGTTCACCATTGTTCCCAGCCATGTTGTTGCCGGAATGGGGCACAAAGCCCCCAGTGACAAACTAAACATTGTTGGTGTTGGTGTTGGCGGAATGGGATTTGCCAACCTCAAAAACATGGAATCAGAAAACATTGTTGGTCTTTGCGATGTGGATTGGGGTTACACCGCAGGTAATGGCGTTTTCGACCGTTACCCCAAAGCCAAAAAGTATAAAGACTGGCGCAAGATGTATGATGAAATGGGCGACCAGTTTGATGCCGTGGTGATTGCCACAGCCGACCACACCCATGCCATTACGGCTGCGCAAGCCATCACCATGGGAAAACATGTGTATGTTCAGAAACCACTCACCCACTCGGTTTATGAATCGCGTCTGTTAACCAAACTGGCTAAAAAATATAAAGTAGCCACCTCTATGGGGAACCAGGGTTCTTCAGGTGAAGGGGTTAACCTGACAACCGAATGGATTGCCAACGGTGAAATCGGGGAAATTAAAAAAGTTGAATCCTTCACCGACCGCCCCATCTGGCCCCAGGGATTGAACACTCCCGAACAGGGAATGTGGGTGCCCAGTGATTTGGACTGGGACCTGTTTACCGGACCGGCCAACATGCGTCCTTACCACGAAATTTACCATCCCTGGAACTGGCGCGGATGGTGGGATTACGGAACCGGAGCGTTGGGCGATATGGCCTGCCATATCCTTCACCCTGTATTTGTGGGACTTGAGTTGGGATATCCTATCCATGCCCAGGGGAACTCTACGCTCCTGCTTCAGGACTGCGCTCCAACCGCACAGTCGGTGAAATTGACATTCCCGGAAAGAAAAGCAAGTAAAAACTGGAAAATCAAACATCCTGAGGTGGATATTTACTGGTATGACGGTGGCATCAAACCGATGCTCCCCGAAGGCTGGCCAGATGGAAAAAATCCAAATGACAGCGGCGGTGGCGTTATTTTCCATGGCGAAAAAGATACCCTTATTGCCGGTTGCTACGGAGTTAACCCCTGGTTGCTCTCGGGCCGTAAACCCAATGCACCCAAATTCCGGAGAAGGGTGGAAACCAGCCACGAAATGGACTGGGTACGTGCCTGCAAGGAGAGCCCGGAAAACCGCGTTCCTACCGCATCTGATTTCAGTGAAGCAGGGCCTTTCAATGAAATGGTGGTAATGGGTGTTCTTGCCGTTCGCCTCCAATCCCTTAATAAAGAGCTTGACTGGGATGGCGAAAAAATGGAATTCACCAACCTGAACTATAATGAAGAAATTCGTACGGTTATCCGCGACGGATTTGAAATTAAGGACGGTCATCCCACGTTTAGAAAAACCTGGACCGACCCGGTTTCCGCTCCTGAATTTGCCGCAGAGCTGGTAAAACATACCTACCGCAAGCCCTGGAGCCTTCCCGATATGCCAGCATAAAAAACTGCATACCCTATCAAAAGGGTGTCCTTCCGGGGCACCCTTTTTTTACATTCTTCTTTACGCAACTTATTTATTGCTAAAATCTGTTAAATTATTTTGAGTTCATCGAAAAAACGCTGTTAACCTGTTTTTTTTTTCTATTTTGCACCAAATGTTACCGGTAACAAAGTAAAAATATGGATAAACCCTTTTCTGTTTCCAGGCGAAAATTCATTGGTGCTGCTGCAACAGCAGCGGCAGGATTTTCCATTGTACCCTCCCATGCCATTGCGGGTCTGGGATACCAATCACCTGGTGATAAACTGAACATTGCTGCCATAGGGGTCGGTGGATACGGATATTCCAATTTGAGGCACATGGAATCGGAAAACATTGTGGCGCTGTGTGATGTGGACTGGGATTATGCCGAAAATACCTTTAAACGATGGTCTAAGGCAAAAACCTATAAAGATTACCGGGTAATGTTTGAACAGGAAAAGTCGATCGACGCCGTGGTGATTGCCAC
>CAYTDH010000263.1:0-6772 GCA_964436325.1 uncultured Tangfeifania sp. | reverse complement strand
ACCCTGGAACGAAAAGTTTCAAAATGGTGGTCGGCATGGTTTTGGGACGATGAAGAAGGCATAGAACGGCTGGATACAGCTTCCGATACTTTGTTAAAATGGGAAATTTCACCCGGATTTAACAGGTGGAACCATTGTGTGACCAATCATTTTAAACTAAAACACACCATGGAATTCAGAGATGTGGCCTACCATTCAAATCCGGTGCATGTGGCAGTTACCAACCTGGTGGAAGACACTTATGAAATAGGTTTTGCTCCCAGGTCGGTGGTGTGGGAATTTGATTGGAAAACGAATGAAGCCAAAAAAATCAAATAATTTCTCATCATTTATTATGCGCGTTATTGAAAAAGGATTGACCTGTTTTTATTTTTGCACCATTTATACAATAACAACACGCGACCAATGCTGTGGAAGGCAAGGTCCCACCGATCGAAACAAAATTTGTTTTACTAGCTGACTATGTCTCAACCGGCAATCAAACAATCACTCATTGAAAAGTATTTTTTACTGGAAGTTGTACTCATTTCTTTTCTTGCTTTGTTGGTTCCCTCTGGTTTTGTCTGGATAAAACCTCATATTCCCAAGATTCTGGGCATCATTATGTTTGGAATGGGAGTTTCCTTAACATTTAATGATTTTACAAAAATATGGAAACACAGGATATTAGTCCTGGCCGGTATCGGAATACAATATAGTGTAATGCCATTGCTGGCTGTGGTATTATCGTGGGGTTTTAATTTGCCGCAGGAGATACTGATTGGAATGGTTTTGGTCGGTGCATGTCCGGGGGGCACTGCTTCAAATGTTATGACTTATCTGTCGAAGGCCAACCTGGCATTATCGGTTACACTAACCTTGCTTTCTACGTTACTGGCTCCTTTATTGACGCCTTTAATTGTATTCCTGTTCTTATCGCATAAAATCGATATCGCATTCTGGGGTATGATGAAATCGGTATTCTGGATCGTTTTGTTTCCTCTTCTTGACGGATTGGTGCTTCGGCATTTTCTGTATCGTTATCTAAAAAAGATCCTGCCATGGTTTCCTTTCGTTTCAATTATTGGGATAAGCATGATTATTGGAGCTGTTGTGGCCTTGAATCAGCAGCTCATTTTTACATTTCCCGTTTTCATCATTCTTGCTGTTTTTTTGCATAACAGCCTGGGGATGGGGATTGGTTATGGTGCCGCCCGACTGTTGGGTTCGTCTTCGGAGAATGCAAAAACTTTGGCTTTTGAAGTCGGGATGCAGAATTCGGGCCTGGGTGTTTCGCTGGCAGCGCAGTTTTTTTCTGCTGCAACGGCTTTGCCTGGTGCAATATTTAGTGTTATTCATAATATTACCGGAGTGAGTATGGCTAACTTTTGGGGTAAAAAAAGCGCTTAATGATGGAATACAAAAAACATTGGAAGCTATTTCGAACGCTAAAAACAAATAAGATGAAAAAATTAATTGTTCTTATGCTGGTCTTCAGTTTTTCAGGTGCCATAGCACAAAATACAGACCGTATTATCAAAAAAAATTATGTAATTGTTGAAGCAAAAGTAAGTAAAATCGGCAGCAAGGAGATTGAATATTCGTTTCCCGGCGAAACATTGGTTTATACCCTTGCCCTTTCTGA
The DNA here is from genome assembly GCA_964436325.1 of uncultured Tangfeifania sp. Taxonomy (GTDB): domain Bacteria; phylum Bacteroidota; class Bacteroidia; order Bacteroidales; family Prolixibacteraceae; genus Tangfeifania. The sequence goes on along the minus strand of CAYTDH010000263.1, from coordinate 5,148 downwards.
GATTGCCAAAATTGAGTTCGCTAACGGCCGGATTCAAAGTTTTCTGGATGAGCCGGAACAAAAAGAGATAATCCAGCAGGAGAAAACGGATACAGGAACAACGGATTACAAAGCAGCTGAAATGCATGAAAAAACCATTGCTGTTTTACCGATTCCTTTTGTCGACTCAGAAACACTGGAATCGTCGGAAGATTTGGCGAAATTTGCACAAAACGATGTGTATAGTAAACTGAATAAAAAAGCAGAACACCTTTTGCCACTACGGGTCCAGGATTTGCGGGAAACCAACAACCTGCTGCGCAATGCGGGGATCGATTACCGAAATGTGGATGAAATCCGGATTGAAGATCTGCACCAAATATTGGGAGTGGACCACATTATTGCAGCCAGGGTATCTTATGAAATCGATTTGAGTGAAACGACAGAAGAAAGAACACAAACCGATGGTAAACTTACGGATGAAAAAATAAAACTGGATGAGTCTGTTTCTTTGAGCACCAGTATTGATAAATCTTACTATTACACGGTCTATTTCGATGTGTATAAAAACAATTCAAAAATATATTCCAAAAGACGTGAGCCTTTCCTCAATGTTAAGGATGCATGGATTTATTCCCTAACGTACTTGCTGAAACGGTCGCCGATTTATAAATAGGCCATTTGGTGCCTGAATTGCTTGTCTGTTTAAAGCTGCTTTATTTCCAGCCTTTTTTTAAGCATTGGGCAAAAGAGCCTGATTCAGTTGGGTTTAATGGTGCAGGTGGAGCGCGGCCTAATGTGAATATATTTTTTGAGGAAGGTTTTTCAGGTAATCCGGATCCGGGACTGCCCCTAATCCTGGTTGTTTCGGGACGGCTATGATGCCTCCCTTTTCATAAATGATGCCACCATTTACGGGGTCCTGCTCCAGCATCAGGGGAGTATCAAAATCATAATAATGAATCAATTGGCTGGACAGCGCCAGATGGGCAGCGGCGGTAAAAGCCAACCTTGACTCCAGGAAACCGCCTGTTTGCATTTTAATTCCCGCCTTTTCAGCCAGTTTGATCATTTTCGTCGCCTTCAAAATTCCTGATGACTTGCCCAGTTTCAGGTTGAAAAGACCCACAGCCCCAAGGTCGATCAAACGCCGGGCATCATGATGATCAAAACATGACTCGTCTGCCATGAGGGGGACCGGGCTTTTATTTTGAAGCGCCTTGAGCCGCATATAATCCCAACGTGGTATCGGCTCCTCGCAAAACTGAATGTTATAGCCTGAAAGGGCTTGTAAAACAATCACTGCTGTTTCAAAATTCCACCCCTGGTTGGCATCAAGCCTTAGCGGAATATGCGGGCCAATAGCCTCCCTGATTTGTTTTATCCGTTCAATATCTGTTTTTAAAATTTTACTCTTTTCCCAGTGCTTCAAAAGTCAGATCCATGAGCGGAAAATCCTCCCAACCCTGAAAATCAAAATGCCACCATTCACTCTCATAATGGGTGAACCCAAAATGATGCATGATGGAAAAGAGAAATGTGCGATTTGCAATTACATTATCAGGTAGATTCATGTATTGAGAATGGGCCTTTTCTGAGAAATCGTCAAATGCCGTGGGCATGGGAATTTCTTTTTTTGTTGAAAGGTCAACCAGTGAAACATCTACCGCACAGCCACGGTTATGTCGCGAACCGTGCCGTGGATTTGCCACATATGTAGTATCAGGATAAACCTCGTAAAACTTAAGGGTGGCCGCATAAGGCCGATACGCATCATAAATTTTCAGGCCCAGCCCATGCATCGCCAGCGAATCCTGCACAAGTTTGAGTGCTGCTACCACAGGCCTGCGGGCATAGGCCATGGCCTTTTCATAAATGATTTCACCGGTAAAATTATGGGTAGTCGCATAGCGAATGTCCAGTACAATGTCCGGAATTTCCTGTTTGATATCCAATAGTTTCAGTTTGGGGTCGGCTGCGACCTGTTTCCTGTATGCTCCGATATCCGTAACCAGATCCAATTGGTAAGGATTACCGGTATTCTCGCTGATTCCCAAATTACAGCCGGTAATTGACAGGGCAAGTATGAGCCCAACAAAAAAGACGGTGAATTTTATAAAATTTCTAATCATTTTGTTTTCAAAAAATAGCAGCAAGGGAACCGTTCTTTTTTATAACGGTTCCTTTAAGTGGCCTAATTGGCGGCAGCCTGGATTTGTTATCTTTAAAAAAAATTAAATCTGCATTTTCAATTCTTTTGAAATCTTTATCAGCAGTGATCAATGGGATTTTTAACCATAAAGATGTAGCCATAATAATGCTATCGGGAAGCTTTAAGGAATAGTTTTGTCGCAATTGTATGGTGTAATTTTTAATTCCGTCAGTTATGTCAATTACCTTACATTCGGAAATAAAGTTCTTTATTGTTTGAATATCTTTTGATTCGATATTTTTATTTCCCAGAAGTTCCAGTTGTGTAATAAATGAAAGAAATAAATTCTTTTGTTCGAGAATTGGGATAAGTGTTTCCTCACCATTTAGAAAGTAAAGTATCACATTTGTATCCAATAGAACACTATTCCCATTCATTACGCCATTTTTTTTGCATTTCCAGCGGGTCTTCTTTTAATGAAATAGAACCACAATATTTTTTTAGATTCGGACCTTTAGTTTTCGTCTTTCTTTTTTTCAGAGCATCTATAATTTTTTCCCGGGATGTTCCTTTTTTAATTGTAGTAACCATTTTGTTAATTTTAAAACAAATATAATAAATTTTGGAGTTGTCGCGATTTTTACGGGTAGCTGAGAATTATCAACACTTTAACAAATTAGAATGGTCCCCAATTGTCGTTGGCACTCCTTGACTGGGTGCAGCGAATCTCAGGCGCAACTGGCCTGTTAATAAATGATGGAACGTTTCATGGCATCAAGGGAACCGTTCTTTTCTTCAGAGAACGGTTCCTTTTTACGGCTTATTTATTCATTATTTTTTTATAAGAGTCAGGCTACCGCATGCGGCAGCCTGACTTCATTGAATTATTTCCGGTCCAGGATCAGCTTTTTGATGACCTGTTGACCCTCAAAATTGAGTTGTACAAAGTACATTCCTGAAACATGTTCGGCCATGCTAAAGACAATCTGTTCTGCTGCACTGAAGTGTTTGCGCAGCACCTGCTGACCTGCTATATTGAGCACAGTCAGTTCCACTCCGGTTTCGGGTACCGTGCCGTTGAGTTCGATGGTCACTTTGTCCCGGGTGGGATTGGGATACAAGTTCACCTCCGTTTGATTGGCAACCGGCTGCTCCAGTCCGGTGGGATAGCCGTCCACACACACCCGGAAGGTGTCGGTGGCCGTTGCCCCGGCCGGATCTGCTGCTTGCACGACGATATTTACACACCCGGTATCGGCGATCAATGGTGTTAAAAACAGGGTCTCGCTGACATGCTCAGCCCAGAGGGGCAGGGTATCGGTGCCTTCCACCACAGCTTCCAGGGTGAGCGGATCGCCATCTGCATCGTCGAAGTATAATCCGGGCAATGGGCTTAGTGGTATCAGAAGCTCGTAAGAAGCATTCACTATGGTATCCGGCATCGGATTGACCAGCCAGGGATGTATGTTTCCGGATGGGTCGGTGACGGACAGGGTAAAGGCTGCTATGGTGAAACGACCCTGGCTGTCGGTTACAGTTACGGTTATTTCCGTGGTACCGGTTAATTCTTCGGTGAGGAAGATCTCCAGCGTGCCGGAGGTATCACCTGCGGTGTAAATTACCTGTATGTCTTCCACGAGCGGACTGTCCGGGCTGGTGGCGGTAATGGTAAATCCCTGCGAGGCACATCCTCCTCCCATGTTGATTCCAGTTAAAGGAACAGTGGCCACCGGATTTTCGGGGTCATTGCTGACTGTGGCATGGCCGCCGGCAATTGGATCGATGGATGGGGGCAGGGTGTCGGTCACTGTAACGGTGGCCGGACAAACAGCCGTATTGCCACTGGTATCGGTCACGGTGAGGGTGACGGTATTGTCGCCGGTGTCTGCACAGGTGAACTGTGTTTTATCCAGCGAGAGGGCAGCGATCCCAACGGCATCGTAGCTGCCGTAGCCCGACTGGTCATAGGTTTGAGCCCACTCGGGCAGTTCCTCAGGGGCATTGCCGCCGTTGACCTGCTCCGGTGTTACAGTGGCGAGCCCCTCCTGATCGAGGAAGATTTCGATATCCCGGCATTGTGCCACAGGAGGCATATTGTCGAGCACCAGGATATCGGTCTGGCAGGTGCCGGTATTGCCGGCCTCATCGGTGGCATAAACCGTAACTGTCACTTTCTGACCGACCTGTTCACGGTTGAATGACTTCGGAGCAATATCAATATCCAGTGCATCAAATGGCGTAACGTTATCGGACGTAAAACCATCGGCGCTGTTTCCTTTGGCGATGTTCCGGATATTGGATGCACTGAGGAAATAGCGCCCTGTTTCGTTCAGGTAAACGACCATGGACTGGCAGTAAACCTGTGGAGGAATATTGTCGCTGACGGTCACCACTGCTGTGCCCGAGTTTATATTTCCGTTTATATCAGTAACCATCAGGGTGACGGTCACCGGGTTTCCGATGTCCCCCTGGTCGAATTTGGTGATGTCAAGTGATATGCCGGCAATTCCGCAGTTATCAGTGGAACCGTTGTCAATCTGCGAAGCTGTAATATTTGCGTTTCCGGATGCATCAAGCTGTACATTGATATTTTGCGTAATGATGGTTGGTTTTTGATTGTCATTTACTGTTACGTCAAAGCTACAGGTTTCTGATCCACAGCTATTTTCTGCCGTCACATCCACGGTTGTTGTGCCCACATCAAACACATGAGGGGAAGTGATTTCCATACCATCGACTTTGTAGGTCACCGTGGGCGAAGGTGTTCCTGTCACATCGGCGCTGAAGCTGACTTCTGCCCCGCAGGCATCCGTGTCATTGTCTGTTTCGATATCATCAGGACAGCTCAGTGTTAGTTTTTCCCGGACAGTAACAATCCATTTTCCTTTGGAGGCTTCAAATGTAATGCAGGTTGCATCCTTTGCAAATCGGGTATATACGGTTGTTGCTGTTAACCCGGAAGGCGGATCATAAGTGGCGCTGTTACTTTCTGGAATATCATTGCCGTCAGCCTGCCA
>CAYTDH010000262.1:0-6774 GCA_964436325.1 uncultured Tangfeifania sp. | reverse complement strand
ATTTGAGTTTTTAAAAACGATTCTCATTCTCTATTCGGCAGAATGTGGCGCCGAAATCCCAGCCAAATATCAAATCAACAATGCGGATAATTGGGTTTCCGAAGAGAAATACGAAGATGCTTACAACCGCTACTTCAAGACAGATATACCACCCATGGTAAAACGATCGAAGGCGTTTCACCTGCCTTATTCACTAAAATCAAATCCCCGTTTTACCTGGCAATATGCAATTATTCCGCTGGAAGAAATTAAAAAGGCTGCACAAATCAAGGGAGTAAGCATAACGGTTTATCTGGTATCGGTTTACCTGTTTGTTTTGCAGGAGATATATGAAAATCTGAATGGGTTCAGCACATACAAGAAACGGAAAAAGCTTCGTGTTCAGGTGCCTGTAAATCTGCGGAATATATTTCCATCGAAAACCATGCGGAATTTTTCGTTGTTTGTGATGCCTGAAATTGATTTACGCCTTGGCCATTATATGTTCGATGAGATTGTTAAATCGGTGTACCATCAGATGAAACTGGAGACTGATGAAAAACTGATCAATAAGAACATTTCAAGAAACGTGGGAAGCGAGAGAAAACTGTTTGTAAGGGGAATCCCCTTGTTTTTAAAAAGTCTGATCCTGCGCCTGAAATACTATTCACTGGGCACGAGTCAGTACAGCGGCGTGTTGACCAACCTCGGGAAAATAGATTTACCCGATGAAACTGCCGGATTGATCGATTATTTTATAATCACACCACCACCGCCCAATAAGATGCTTAAGATTGGTTGCGGAGTAGCCGGTTTTGGTAAGAAACTGACGTTGAGTATCGGAAACACTACACATTCGCACGAATTTGAAGAGAAGTTTTTGCAGTTTTTAAGCGATCAGAATATTTCGGTTGAACTGAAAACAAGTAAATAGATAGTTATGGTACAATGTCCGAATTGCGGAGTGGAAGTAGAAGAGAATGCAAATTTTTGTTCGTTATGCGGCGAACCACTGCTGGAAAATACCGCTGATAACGGGGCATTCATAAAATCGGGTAAATTACGGAGGGAAGAAAAACTGCTCACAGAGTACCAGCAGTTAACCGGTTTTCAAAAAAGAAAAATCTTCTGGCAAATATCGGGACTGATTCTTATTTCAGGCCTAATCATCACGTTGCTCATCGATTTTGTTGGAAATCAAAGCATTACATGGTCAAAATACCCTGCCACGGTGAGCCTGGTTTTGTTTATCAATTTTACGCTGAATACCTTTCTGCGCAAAAAAGTCCTGATCATGGGGGGGCTCAGTTTCTTGTCGGTTGCCGGCCTGTTTTTGCTTTTCGATATTTTTGCCAGCGACACAAGCCGGGAGATAAAACTGGCAATTCCTATTATTGTGGTTGCCTATCTAACTGTTTTTATTCTCATTTTTTTGATACGAAAGGCAGAGCAGAAAGGCTTGAATATCATCGCTTATTCCATGATTGCTGCAGGGATGCTAAGTGTTTGTACTGAGGGAATGATTTCCGTTTATGCAGGAAACGCAATGTCCTTTGGATGGAGCCTGATTGTGATGGTTTCCGTTGTTTTTATAGTCATACCGTTGTTCTATATTCACTACAGGCTAAAAAAAGCCACCGATTTGAAACGATTTTTTCATATTTAGGAGATTAAAATATCGTCCACAATTCATTCCATAAATCCCTGCCCAACACGAAAAACAAAAGCAAACTGGCCACCCACCCGTGGTAGAGGCCTAAAGCCCAGAGGTTTCTCCATTTAAAATAAGCAGCTAAAAATACCAGTTCCATAAAAAAAGTAAAAACCATTAAGGGCAGGCTGGGATAGTGAACCATTGCAAACACCAGGGAAGTGAACAGAATGATTTGAGTTTTACTCAGTTTTACCGTGGTAATTGACCGTAAATTTCCGGCAAGAAGCGAAAGCATTAAAAACTGCTGAATAACTCCCCACGCCGGATAAAAAATGAAAACAGGGATGATGTGCCAGTTAAGAAAAACAGCATTGTACGAAATGCCATACCAAACGATGGCTGTTGTCATCAGCAAAGCAAATGGTGCAATAAACAGGAATGTCTGGGTGAAATGATTTTTACGAAACCCCCAATGTTGCAAAATTTGCTTATTTCCACGGTATCTTTTGTAAATATAAACCGACCAGAAGATGCAGGCAGCACCAATATAAAATGCCCGCAGGTTCAACCAGTCCATAAAAACATATTTTAGTAAACCGGTTGCAACAACCGCCACAATTTCAAAGCTCCGCAGCTTGTCGGTTTCTTTTGAATTTTCCATTTGAATCATGAGTTTTTCAACTCATTTAAAAGTTCGCTTAAATTAACCGTGGCATACGTGGAGGCATAATCGGACATGGCATAGGGAATTATTAATTCGTCGTTATGGACCATCGAGCCACAGGAATAAACCACGTTGGGTACATATCCCTCCCGCTCTTCGGCATTGGGAACCAGCAGCGGGTTTTTTAATCTCCCGATTTCTTTTTCCGGATTTTCAAGGTCAAATAACGAAGCCCCCAGAGTATATTCGCGCATGGGGCCAACTCCATGGGTTATCATCAGCCAGCCTTCAGACGTTTCAATAGGAGAGCCTCCATTTCCGATTTGGATAAATTCCCACGGAAATTTGGGTTGTTGAAGTAATTTCGCCTTCCGCCAAATATTGATGTCATCAGAATAAGCAATGTAATTGTTAAAACCATCTAACCGGCATAACATCACGTATTTCCCGTTTATTTTCCGGGGGAAAAGGGCCATGCCTTTGTTCCGGGCAATTTCCCCATGAAGCGGAAGTATCTTAAAATGATAAAAGTCCCGTGTGCCGAGCATTTTGGGTAAAATAGTGGTGCCGTCGTAAGCCGTATAGGTGGCATAATATATGGTTTCACCGTTATCTTCTTTGAACTGAACAAAACGTGCATCTTCAATCCCGTTTTTCTCATTTTCCGATACCGGAAATATGACGCGCTCGGAAATGTTGGTATCCAGCGAAAAATCAAGCTCGTAGTGCGACTTGGCCAGCCACATGATTTGGTTAAAAAGAATTTCTTTATAGGAGGCCAGGTGAAGTGTATGACTTGCTTTTTTTATACAATCCCTCAATTGGCCATAGGTAAATTGGTCGTTTAGCTGGTCGAGGATAATACCGGAAGGAATCAAAGAATGAATATCCTTCATTTCATCGAGCTTGCTTTTAAACGATGCTTTTTCGTAAACGTGTTTTCGTATGTGTTGGGCTTCTTCCAGCATTCTGCCTACCGGTTCAACTGTCAGGTTGTTGTTTTTGTCTAACAATCCGGTGCGAAAAACAATGGATGAAATATGTCCTTCGCCGGTAGCCCTGAAACTCAGAATAATTCTTTTTTCTTCCGGACCTGTTTCCGACTGATCGGGATGTTCCACAACCGAGGGATTAAAAAAAGCAGCCGATTCAATGGAATACTCCATGGTAAAATAAGAGCCGATGAGCGACTTAACTGAAATACCGGGCGAATCAGGATCAACATTTAACTGTTTTACCAGGTGGGAAATTTTATTGTAATGCTTTTCAAAAATTTTTGAGATGTTTCTGTGCCGCAGAGAGAAATCCCTTAATATGGGATTCAATGCCTGCGATGCCGATTGCTCCGACATGCTAAGCACATAACGTATAGTATTTAGCGCCCTCTCTTCACTGGTAAAAAGAAACCGTGCGATTACCCTTGATGAATCCGGCACAAATTTAATATCCTTCCTGTTTACTGCTACCTGCATTAATTGTTTATTTTATATTTTTTCTAAAGGTAGTGGTAAATGTGGAATATCCTCTTTTTATTCTTATTTGTCCCGAAACCATTCAACAATCCCCGTTTGTTCAGGTTGAAAATGAACCCTGAAAGATTTTTTTTCAGGAAATGAAAATACTCCCACACCAATTCATGACGACGGTAACTTCTGATTGCCAATTTGTTGCAGGCATGGTCATGAATGGTGTTGTGGGGGATAAGGTTGCGACCGAATTGTGAAATAAAGTTGCCGGGAAAGTACGTGTAAACCCTTCATACCTGATGAATGTGATTGTTAATACCTACCCGGAAAAAAAACGGGGGCCCACTCACCGGAGCCCCCTGGATGTAACCCTGAAAATTTACGTTGATGAAGTTAATTATTAGGTATATGAATAAAATCTCAGGGAGTTTTAAAATTCAATACTACGTTTTTCTTTTTTACTCTTTTTGCAATCGTGCAATACATCATTTTCCCTGCGACGAAAATAGAAAAAATTTAGTAGAGATTTATTAATTAAGTATTAATTAATTTTTATTTCGACCCCAGATGATTTTTTAAAGCTAAAATTTCTGTGGTTTTTCTTTTAAGGAAAGTCCTGACCAGCTTAATCTGAAAAAGAATAAAGGGGAGAACAAGATTAAAAGCATTGCTTTTTCTGGGTAATAATCCGTAAATTTAACGCTAATAATTAGGGATGATAAAATCCGGAAAAATGTGGTTTTATACCGATTAACCTGTCGTAATGCCCATTTTAGCAATACGTGAAGGACAGTTTTTAATAACGGCATGATAGCAATCTCTGACTTGCAACCACGAATTTGATTTTTAAAAAGATAAACAATGACCAAAAAAGGAATCACTTTCATCTGTATGATGATTTTCTGCCTGAATGTATTTTCACAGACGTATTCAACAAACCGTATATATGAAATCTGGGATAACCAACCTGCCCCAAACCGGGGTAAAGATTATTCAAGGATTTTGTCGAGAGGTTATCCCGCCGATTCTGATTGGGAAGCGCACTCCTATCCGATAGGAAACGGATATATGGGAGCCAATATTTTCGGGCGAACAGATGTGGAACGAATTCAAATGAGATAAGAATTATTGATGCGAATACCGCGGTCATATTCATTGCCACAGGAACCAATTACAAACTAAGTGAGCAGATCTTCCTTGCAGACAGCACTCAACTGAAAGTAAATCCGGAAGTATTGCCTCATCAGGAAGTGACGAAAATCATTGAGAATGCAAGTACCCAGGGATATGAAAAGGTGAAAGAAACGCACCAGAAAGACTACAGGGAGCTTTTTTCCAGAGTCAATCTGGAATTATCGCCTGCTGTTCCTCAAATCCCCACTAAAAACCTGGTGGAAAACTATAAACAAGATCCGTCGGATGCTTACCTGGAGGAATTAATGTTCCACTTCGGAAGGTACCTGTTAATCGCCAGATCCAGAAAAGGGACACTGCCCTGCGGATTACAGGGGGCCTGGAGCCAGTATCATGTAACACCGTGGTCGGGTGGTTATTGGCACAACATTAATGTCCAAATGAATTACTGGGGGGCATTCAGTGCGAATCTACCCGAAACATTTGTCGCTTATGAGGAATATTTTAATGCCTATTTACCCAAGGCCTATGCCAATGGTCGCCAGTATATTAAAAAGTGGCATCCCGATGCCTTTAATCCCAATGAAAAGGCAAATGGCTGGTGCATTGGGACGGGTGCAAATGCCTGGTCAATTGGAAGTCCGGGGGGCCATTCCGGGCCGGGCACAGGAGGTTTTACAACCAAACTGTTCTGGGACCGGTTTGAATTTACACAGGATACTTCATTCCTCCGGGAAACGGCATATCCTGCTTTATTCGGCATGAGTACCTTTTTATCGAAGACATTGGAGCCTTCGGAGGATGGAATATTGCTGGTGGATCGCTCGGCATCTCCCGAACAACGTCATAACGGGACCTATTATATGACTAAAGGAACCACCTTTGACCAGGGATTCGTTTGGGAGACATACAACGATTTGTTAAAAAGCGCCAAAATCCTGGGAGAAGAAAATGATGTGTTCCTGGAAACAGTTAGGCATCAAATCAATAAACTGGATCCCATTCTTATCGGTGAATCAGGACAGATAAAAGAATACCGCGAAGAGAAGAAATATGGTGAAATCGGAGATCCGAAGCATCGCCATATTTCCCATCTTTGCCCAATATATCCTGGAACGCTCATAAACTCTGAAAAACCGGAGTGGGTCGAAGCAATGAGTAAGGTCCTCGATTTTAGAGGCAATGAAACCACAGGCTGGGCAATGGCACATCGCATGAACATACGTGCCCGGATCAATGAAGCGGAAAAAGCGCATGAAGTGTATTCAAAATTTTTAAGAGAACGTACTCTTCCGAATTTATGGACGGTTCATCCTCCATTTCAAATCGATGGTAACCTGGGAACCATGGCAGGCGTTGCCGAAATGCTGCTTCAAAGCCATGAAGGGTTCATCGAACTCCTTCCTGCCCTGCCAAAGGCCTGGGAAACAGGTTCGTTTAATGGTTTGGTGGCTAGAGGCAATTTTGAATTATCCCTGAAATGGAAGAACAGGGAAATGACCTCTTGCAACATTATTTCGAAAAGCGGAGGGAAATGCCGGATGAAATTTGAGCATGTTGAAGGTATCCAACTAAAGGACCATACTGGCAAAAGAATTCCTTATATCACCAGGTCTGGTAACCTTATTGAATTTAATACGACTCCATCTGGTGAATATTTTATTTCGCTCTGATAAATGGTAAAATTGTGAAATTGAGAAATTGATAAATGGTGAGATTGAGACGCAGATTATTATGAAGAATATGATTTGAAGAATTAATCCACAGATGAACACGGATTGTTCCACAGATGAGCACAGATTTTGGAAGATGATGAGATTGATGTAGGGACGCAAAATTTTGCGTCCAGGTTGAATTTTAGACGCAGAACATTATGA
>CAYTDH010000261.1:5243-6786 GCA_964436325.1 uncultured Tangfeifania sp. | reverse complement strand
GGAGGTAACAACCAATGGCAGTATCAAGTCCGAATGTACAGAGAAGCAACAAACCCTCCGGGGCGCAGATGTTTCTCGACACAATGAAAACCGTAAACTCAATGTTTCAGCAGAAGCAACAGTTGGAGCAGTACCAGAGGCAGTTGGACCTCCAGCAACGACAACAAACGGCCCAGTCGCTCTGGGACGGGATAAAAGCCCTGGCGCCGGACTACGGCGGCTTGGGACCCCTGGCGGTAAAGAACCCGCAGCTTTTCGCCTCGGCGTTTGCGGCCATCGGGATGCCCGAGGCGACGATCCATGAGATCATGCGAGCGCTCAAGCGAGTGCAAAACCTGCGCCCCGACCTCCAGGGTCAGATGGGCCTGGAGCAGGGCATCGAGGGATGGTTTGATGCCGCAACGAGGCTCAGCGAGGCCCCCAGCTTGGAAGCCGGGCAGACGGCTCTCACGGGGTATCTGGGCAACTGGGCCAAGACCCTTGACGAGCAGATTAAAGGGATTACCTCCTTGGCCGAGGGGGTCGGCGGGGGCACCGTCGGGCCCGTGGTTCCCCCGGACGACGGGGTGGTCGACGAGGAGGTTCCGGAGGTACCGCCGCCTGACGCAGGACTTTCAACGGGAGATGAGGAGATTCCGGAAAAAGGTGGAGGCGCCTCTGGGAGGATTCCAGCCCTCCCTTCTGAAACTCTTCTGGAAGGAGATTTGACCCCTGAACAACTCGAACAAGCACAATTTCTCCAAAAACAACGCGAGGTAGATCGTGTCTTAAAGAATTATCTACAAGTTTCAGCGAATCTCCCAAAGTCCCCTGAGGAAGCAATTGCAAGAGGCTTTCGCCTTGAGGCTTACAACCATGAGGTACAAGCGTTTGAGGAACTCATGGGAAAGGTGCGGACGCAGATTCAGGAATACGAAAAAGCTACTGGAAAACCCTACGTCCCCCCGGAGGGGATGCAACTCCCGGAAGCACTTGCTCCTCCGGCACCGGCACCTCAGGCCGCGAAGGATGCCGCGTTGGACTATGCGGAAACACGTCGCCGGGAACAGGAACGAATACAACGAGAACAAGAACTCGAAGCCCAAGGGAAGTTGGGAGGCCGGAACGATACCTCCATGGCGTCCCCGGCATACCAGGAGCTCTCGGCCCAGCTTCTAGGCCGAGTTGCGACGGCTGGGGAGACCGATGCTTCAAACAACTGGGCCCAAGTTGGAAAGTCACTTGAGGGCTCTCAATATCAATCGACGATGACCCCTGCTCCGGCATATGCCGGTCGAAGTCCCCAGGGACCTCCGGTCGTCGCAAGTTATCCTCAGAGGCCTTTGGGCCCAATGGGGAAAACAGTCCCGGGGGAAACTCCGACCGCTCCCGGTCAGGAAGAGTTTGGATTGGAGCAAGCATCCAGGGCACGTGGGAACGTCGGAGTTCAGAGTGTCCTCGCACAGGAGACGAAGAAGATAATGTCCCGAGGGACCCCTATTGCTGAGCTTAGTCCAGAGCAGGTCGAGACTCTTTTAGGACCTCTGGTAAAGTCCGCCGATGG
>CAYTDH010000261.1:0-5143 GCA_964436325.1 uncultured Tangfeifania sp. | reverse complement strand
ACCATAGAGTTTGGGAAACGAGTCGTGGACAAGTTGGAGCAGACCGGTGAGAACGTCATCCGGGCGTTTGAAGCCCTTCCGAGAAACCAGCAAGAAGCTGCCTCCGAGGTCATCAACTGGGGCGTGCGGGAGTACGCGGAGGACTACCGCGGGGCTCTGGAGGAACAAGCGAAGTTCCTCAAGGACGCCCCAAGGGAAGTCCTGGCACAGTTTCTCCCGGGGGTGGAGGAGAGCACTGTCCGTCGATACATGATGGACCTGGAGGCAGGAAAGTTAGAGCTCTCCCGGAACCAGCTTGAGGCCCAGACAGCGATGAACATGGCGACCATTCTCATGCAAGCAACGGCGATGAAGTTGTCGATGATGCCGTCGAGTTCAGGGGGGAAGCTGGCCTTGAGCCCTGCGGATGAGAAGTTCATGACTCATTACTTGGACTTTGAACAGCAGATGGTGAAGGAGTACGGGAAGAAACTCAGCGCGGCTGAGATGGAGAAGCTCGTGCAGGAAAGCAATCTTCAGGGAGTTAAAACCGGCCACCAGGTTGTAATGAACTTCGCCCAGGGGCTCTACGGGGCCACAACTGTTGACGCAGAAGCTCAAAGGAACTTCCTCGCGGCTTTAATCCCAGCTCTCCGAGTGCAGTACACCGATCTCTCGTGGCCTTCGGTGAACCTTTTGGACGACTTCCGGAAGACAGAGGAGTAACCCATGGATCTCCTGGAGCTCGAAAATAACCCTAAGTTCGCGGAGCTTTCATACGGAGAGCAGGTGTCGCTACGGAGCGAATGGTTCAATGAGACCTTCGGAAGGAACCGGCAGTTTTTGGAACTCCCGGATCAAGAAAAAGCCAAGCTCATGCAGGAGACGTTGTTCAGGCCGCCGGTGCTGGAGGACAAGGGGTTGCAACAGCAGATCGGCCAGGTCGGGGCCAGGGCTTTGGCTGGGGATGAAGAAGCCCAGAAGTTTATCCAACGAGAGGTCAACGTCGGGGCGTTCCAGAACCAGAGTATGATCGCGAAGCTCTTCGACAAGGGGGTGATCTCGGGGCCCAGTGAGCGTGCCCAGAAAGCATCGGGTAACGACCCGTTTGGACACGGGGACATTGTCATGTCCAAGGACCAGGCAAGTATCCTCGGGTACTTCGACATGATCCTCAGCCAGGACGAGCAGGCGGCCAAGCGACAAAAGGTCGTCAAGCCCTTACTGTCCATCGCCGGGGCAGTGACCGATTTCGCTCTGATCTACGCTCTCACCGGAGGGTCCGCGATCGGGGCCAAGGCAATGGCCCAAGGAGGCAGGGGAGCCCTCTCCGGGGCCCCGAAGCTCCTCGGGAAGCTCGCGGTGAAGCCGGGCCAGGCCATCTGGGCCAAGGCCACGAGTACCGCGGGGAGACACATGGGCCAGTTGATGGCTTCGACCGGGCACGCGATGACCACAGCGACCCTAGGGACCGGACGGGAGTTCGCCAAGGCGTGGCTGAATGATGAAGACATGCCCGTGGAGAGGAAGGCATTGCTTGAGAAAGCCGCCCGGTGGTACGGGGGCTACTTCCTCGGGGATATTGTCGCAAACATCTTCACCGACTACGCCCTTCCGGTCCTGAAAACAACCGGTAAGGCCTACACCGGGTCAACCATGGCCGAGCGGATGTATCTGGCCTTCTCCAAGGCCGACGCCGACGAGATGCTCGCCCTGACTATCGCCGGGAAAGCGATACCGAAGCGCCTCCTTCAAACCATGCCTGAGTCCTTGCAGGAGTCGATTATTGCTAAGGGGAAGGCGATAACAACCATCCAAAACACCCCGGTAGCAAGCGCTGACGAACTCACCGAGGTTGTCGCTTCGGCGTATGGGTTCACCCTCAAGAAGCTCGACGAGGGCTGGGAGGTAGGAGAAGCCGCGGCGAAGGGTGCGGAGGGGGCCGCGCCCAAGGGCATGTGGTTCTCGGTTGTCCCGGATGAGAACGGGGTTCCGGTT
This sequence comes from uncultured Tangfeifania sp., assembly GCA_964436325.1. Lineage (GTDB taxonomy): Bacteria > Bacteroidota > Bacteroidia > Bacteroidales > Prolixibacteraceae > Tangfeifania. The sequence continues at coordinate 3,166 of CAYTDH010000261.1, read as the reverse complement.
GTTACCCGGCACACCTCGGTCGCCGACGCTCGAACCCGCGCCGGAGTGGAAGCCCCGACGAAAGGGAAGGCCGTCGTCACCCGCCAGGGTGAGTGGTTCTCCATCACCGACCCGTATGGACGCCCGATGATCCAGAGCCACGCGACGGAAAGAGAGGCCATGGAAGCCCTCAAGAAAGAGGGTATCTTTAACTTCAAAGACAAACGTCCCTGGTCAAATGTGGAGAAGGAATATGTCGCCTTCAGCGACCGGTTGGCGATAGTGATGAAGGGAGAGAAGCTCCTGGCCAAGCGGGGCTTCGACCCGGCGACGATTGACGTTGCCCCGAAGGCCGGGGCAAGAAACGTAAAACAAAAAGGTTCCGTGTTCCTCGGGGAGACGAACTTACACAAGCACGGATTCCAGACCCCGGAGGAACTTGAGGCCGCGACGCTTAGGAAAACCGGAGGCTCCGGGAAAGCCCGATATGTTGTTGTAACCCCATATGGGATAACTCCGCCGAAAGGAGTCCCCCGGAGGAAAGCCCTTGGGTCGATGGAGGAAGTTCGAGACTACATCCAGGATGTTCTCCGGCTCCGAGACGCCAATGCCCTATCGCAATACAAGGCTGGGGTTGAGGCTGGGGCCCGAGGCCAAGTCCAGGTGAGACGCTTCGTGACCGGTATCATCCCGGACTTGGATAAGGTCACCAACGAATACCTCGCACACATGGCCGCGCCGGTGATGGGAACGTTTGATCCGGAAAACCTCCAAGCCTTCATCCAGGTGCTTATGCGTCGGCAGGGGATGAGTGAGAAGATTATCAATTCGGTCGGCATTTGCGGCACCCAGGGAGTTGTGGACAAGATGACCGTTAAGGCTGTCGGGAGGCAGTTGGTTATCAAGGGCAAGAACTTGTCCCCGCACGAGGAAGTCCGGGAGATCAAGAAGATCGTCGACTGGGTCCAAGGGAAGACGAAGTTGAAAGCCAAACGTCTCCCCGAAGGGGACCTGGCGGGTTTTAGTGACAGTGTCCACAAGGAGTTCCTGGAGCTCTACAAGAACTCAACCGGTCGGGACATTCTCCCGACTCCGGCGTTCGTTGCCGACCTCGCAGACAAGCGGCTGGGGTTGAAGGTAGCGAGAAAGAAAGGCAAGTGGTACCTCGGGGAGGAGGTTTACGACGACTTCGAGGACCTAGGCAACGCCGTCCTGCGACGGGTCGCCGACCCGGACCATGTGCACCGGTATGTATACAAGGAATACGGCCTCGGGGTCATGACCGATGAGAAGACCGGAGCGGTCACCGTGCGGCGAGACAAGGCGGCGATTGAGACTGCCCCGAGCATGGACGAGTTGCTCATCCGTCACCCGGAGTATACGCCACGGCTTAGCTCTGAGTGCGCGCCGGTGTTTAGTGTCGTTAAGGAAGGGATCGAGATGACCTACGTCGACCGAGTCATAGCCGGGAACCTCGGAGACGTGAAGGCGTTCATGGCGAAGTTCGACGACTACGAGCCCCTGGAGCAGATTGTTACCCTCAGCGGCAAGGGGAAGAACAAGCTCATACTTAACCCGGCAACGAATACCCTGGAGGTGACCATCCCCGATGTGGCCTACCGGGCGACGTTTGGGGACGTGGATGAGGCCCGGGCGTTTCTCCGCGGGTGGACCGAGTCGGCGAATATGCAGAAAATCGCCCTCTCCAAGGGGTATCGGTATACGACCATGGACGGGAAGTACATCCTCTACTCCGGGGACGGGGGACGGTATGCGTTTGAGACCCTTGAGTCGATGACGGCCAAGCTGAAAGAAATCCCTCAGCCGAGTTACATCAAGGAACTCACCGGGGTGGACGACAAGCTGGTCTCACAGTTTGTGTCCAAGGACACTGAGCTGGTGGACATCTACAAGCCGGAGACGTATAACCTGGATGTTGAAACCGGCATGGGACGGCGCATGGCCCGAAGGCAGAAACGCTACCGGAAAGCCATGGGGGACGAGAAGGCCCAGATGCCCACCGGGGTGGATGCGGATTACTCCATCGGGACCATGGTTGGGTACTGGACCTTGCCTCCACGGCAATACTTCGAGAAGATCGTCGCCGACGGCGGGTCCGCCCTGCCGTTGCAATGGTACGACACCCTGGAGAAGAGCCTCCAACTTGCCCGGGGTCAGGCGGCGAATTACTACTCCACCATCGACCGGTTGTTTCGGACCGCGGACGGGAAGTCGATGGGGTATCATAAGAGGTTGGGGATTAGGGACTTGCTTGAGGAAACCGACCCCGTCGAGCGGGCCAAGACGATCAAGCAGTACGGCCTCACGGACGCGGACCTTGTTGTCGAAGAGCAACTCCGCAAGGGCTTTGGCCGGGACCCCGAGTCAGGGTTCGCCCTGGCCTTTGACGTGGACCCGCAGGATTTTTTGCAGAATTACTTCCCGCGCATCCGGCGCTCGTTCCTCGACAAGGACATGAAAATGCGCCTCGCTCGGGCACCGGATACCGAGCATGCCTTGAAGATTCTCTACAAGGACAACGTCCCGCCGCTGGTGTATGCGTTTTTCAAGAAGGCCAGGAAGAACGACGTTTTGAAGTTCGCCGCGGTCGAGGACCCGTTGGAAGCGATGCACATGTATGTGAAGTCGGGATTGAAGGACCGGTTCGTGACCCCGGTGGTTGAAGACGCCCTCGGGGCGGTGAAGGAGAAAACAGTCGGCACCATGGCTTTTCACCAGTTCAACCGCTACGTGACCGAGATCGGGAACTTCCCGGTGGGGTTGAGTGAGAAGGGCATGCGTGAAGCTACACCAAGGTTGCTGACCAAACTGGGCCTTGACCCCGGCCTGAGCCAGGACATTTCCAAACTCATCATGTCCGGAGGCTACCTTTCCCTCATGGGCTTCCGACCGTGGTTGCCCTTGAGGAACATGATGCAGATTTATACCATGCTGGCCCCGCGGGTCGGGAACGAGTGGGTCTCGTACGGGACGAAAATGGTCGCCGCGGATGCCGACGGGAAGATTTTCACCCGGTTGCGGGAGTTGGGGATTAAAACAACTTCCGGAAATTCGCTTTCCACCATCGGCCCGGTTCCATCCCCGGAGCAGTTGTCCACCACCAGGATCCGGTAATCGAGGTCCGGCGCCGCCCGGCGGATCGAGCGCAGGCAATCCCTTAATACCT
>CAYTDH010000260.1:0-6790 GCA_964436325.1 uncultured Tangfeifania sp. | reverse complement strand
GAATAAAGAAAAATATTATCCGCATTGATTCATCTTTTGGTAAACTCAACAGATCTTATTAAACCGAGTTAGCTCAAAGGTTGTAAAAACAGGCCTCCGTAGCCCGCCTACCGGCGGGTGAGTCGCAAGACCAGTGGAAGTTTGAACAACCAGGCGCTCAAATCCTGTCATACAGGGGTTTTACGCAAACGGAATCGATGCGGATTTTTTTTATTTACGAATGAACCGGGAAACGGTCATCCAAAGGATGATTAGCCCCGAAATAAACAGGGACATCCGGGCAATATAATCACCGTACCTCACATAAAAGGTCATTTGGTGGTTGGCATTCAGGGTTCCACTGATGGCTGCTTCTTTCCACCATGCAGTGGTTTGCAAAAGGTCTCCCCGTTGATTGATAAACCCTGAAATTCCGGTATTTGCCGACCGGGCAATGCTTCTGCGGGTCTCCACAGCCCTGAGGCGGGCAAAAGAGAGATGCTGCTTATAGCCGGGAGTATTCCTCCACCAACCATCGTTGGTGATGATCACAATAAGGCCTGCTCCCTTTTGTACATAACGGGTCAGGTATTCTCCAAATACCGATTCATAACAGATGACCGGAGCCACCAGGGAACCATCTTTAAGTTCAAAATTCGAGGGTTCATCCTGCCTGCCGAGGCTTCCGGTTGTTCCGCCCAAATCAAAAACAATATCCCTCAAAAACCCCAGGTACTTCATAAAGGGCATTTTTTCAACACCAACTACCAAAAGCGATTTGTGGTAAATCTGTTCTCTCCCCTCCCGGCCAATAAACACCGCCGAGTTAAAAACATCATAGACAACACCATTACGACTACGCGCTGTGGCAGTTGCCTCTTCCGGCCCCGCATAAATCTTGCTGGTGGACGCACCAAAAATCACCTCTGCATTGGTGTACCTGCTCATCCATCCTGCCAGTTGCCGGAACTGATAATTGAAAGGCAATTGGTCTTCCCGCCAGTCGGGATAGCGCTCAAAAACCGTCTCCGGGCCTATAACCAAATCGGTTTGATCTGTAGTTTGAGACTCTGCCAAACGCAAAAGCTTCTGTAGTTTCTCATTCTCAGCCTGCTGATCATACCTTTCAGCATACGGATCAATATTGGGTTGAACAACTACTATATTTACCGGATCGACCGCTTCTTCATAAGCGTGATAAAGAGAAAAAGACCAGGCCAAAGGTCCTGCCAGCAAAACAAAAAGGGCAAAACCGGGGTAAATTATTTGTCTCCTGAGGGCAGGGTTCCTAGAATATTTCAACAGCTTAAACAGCAGAATATTTGCCACCAAAACCCACAAGGACCCACCCAGGATGCCAGTAAATTCATACCACTGAATCATTTTTACGTTATGGGCAAATCCATTCCCCAGATTGAGCCAGGGCCATTCAATATCCCAGTGAAAGTGAAAATATTCGAAGGAAATCCAGAAGACAACCAAACCAAGGTACCCCAGGTTGGACCGGAAGCGGCGCCGGGCGGAATGAGCCAGGAGCCAGACCAGCGACATCAAAAACGAATTGACCACAATGGCCATAAGGGCCCCGGCCAGAGTGGCATATGCTATCCACCAGGTGGTAATGCCATTCCACACGAGAAATGCCAGCCAGGCATATCCCCAAAAAGCAACCCCCTTGTACCTGCTTTGGTTCTCCACAAAAAAATGTTCAACCCAGAGCAAGGGAATGAATGCAAAAAAAAGAATCCACCCAGGCAATTCAAGCCACGCAAGACTTAACAGAACTCCTGAAGAAACGGCAAGAAGCAAACGGGATAATCGTGACATGCTACATCAATTTATTGGAAAAAATGGCTTTTGGCTTTTTCGTTCTCCGTTCAAAAACATAATCGATTTGACCAGCTACCAATCCACCCCACCAGGCCTGATTAACAATTACAGGACGACCAGCGCTGTTTTTTATTTCCATGGGTTCTTCCAGATACGTATGGGTATGCCCTCCAATTATCAAATCGGTAAATGATGTTTCGGCAGCCAGCACCATATCGCTCACCCGGTTTCCCCGGTACCGTAATCCCAGATGGGAAAGACAAACCACCAGGTGGCACTCCTGCTCTTTCTTCAGATAGCGCTCCATTTCAAGGGCCGTCTTCACAGGATCCAGGTATCGGATATTTCCATAACTCTTTTTACTGACCAGTCCGTCAAGTTCAATCCCCAACCCGTAAACTCCTGTTCTTATCCCTCCGCGATTAAAAACCCTCCACCGCGGGAACTTGCCTTCCAACACAGTATCAGAAAATTCATAATTGGAATTAATGACCGGGAAACGGGCATGCGGAAGAGGTTCCAGAATACCCGCCAGTCCATTATCGAATTCATGGTTTCCCAGGGTGCCGGCATCATACCCTGCTGCACTCATTAATTTCAGGATGAGTTCCCCTTTAAAGTAATTAAAGTAGGGCGTCCCCTGAAACATATCGCCTGCATCGAAAAGAAGGGTATGCGGGTTTTTCTGACGTACCTTGCGGGCAAATCCTGCTATCCGTGCCAACCCTCCCTTGCCGGAATAACGGGGATCTTCTCCTTCAAAAGGCTCAACATGAGAATGAATGTCATTGGTGTGCAAAATGGAAACCGTCACAAAATCATCATCGGCAAAAAGTTCCCGGGGCATTCCCACCAAAGAAAAAGCTGCAGACCCTAACCCCAGGTTCCGGATAAATCTTCTCCTATTCATAGCGAATCCTCCCGTCTTTGCGTGCCGTTATGACTTCTCCCTCCTGGTACTTCCGTTCGAGGTGGGCAATAATTACATCCCTGATTTTTTGTCCCATACTCATAAAACTTTGGCTTTCTGTGAATACTTCCAGACCGTCACCTCCTTCGGCCACATAATCATTGGTCACCAACCAGTAACTGGAATCCGGCTGAAGAGGCCGGTTGTTAACCTGAATGTGAACAGCTCTTTCCTCTTTTATGAAAAAACGTACTCCTCCAACGCTGTCGCCCCCTTTTTGAGCAACATGATCCAAAAACCGCCTCACCTGTTTCCCCGTTAGCTGAAGCAGTACCAATTCATTTTCAAAGGGCATCAATTCAAATATCTTCCCAACTGTAATATCGCCCTCGGGAAGAAATGTGCGAATGCCTCCATAATTAAAATAAGACATATCGGGCTTCGTTTTGTTCCCCTCCTCCTGGAGAATCAGGCGCCCCTCTTCCAGCAGAAGGTCAGCAAGGAAATTGGTTAGGTTACTCTCGGGTTTATCCTTGACCATCACTTCTCCGCTGCGGGAAATAACACGAGACATGTCTTTCTCAAGAATTTCTTTATACGGAAGATAAATTTGAACCAATTGGCTGTCGAGCGGGTTACTACTGGCAGAAAGTGACACATTCCGGCTTTCAACTGCGGATTGTACATACCTGGAAGTACAGGCAGCCGCAAAAAAAAGCCAGGTTATTAACAACAGGTAGGTGAAAGATCTTTGCATTTTGAAAGCAGATTGTTAAAACTTACAATTATTTTAGCAACGTTTTAATAATACGAATACTAAACAGTTTAAAAAAGCAATATGTTCGGTCCAAACTTACATATAAAAAAATATTCCTGTTTCATTTTTCCATTTTTTTTGGCATTTCTCCTCTTTCCTTTTTTATCAACAGGGCAACCCAAAGAGGTTGTTGCCCTTGAAGGAGAGGGAATCTACCGCCTGCTTACCCGAAATGGCCTTCCTGTAACCGATTATATGGATGCCTTTATCGAAATAAACAAAGAGAAGCTCGGGAAGGGCAATATCCTGTTTGCCGGTGTAAAATACAAACTGCCTGAATCAGCTTCTCCATCTGCCTCCAAAAGCAATGCACGCACCGCTACCTATGCGATTTTCGGAGAGAAATATGCAGAAGTGGAAATAAGCAGCAATGAGCTGGACGGCGCCGTTTATTACCTGATGGCGGGTCATGGAGGCCCTGACCCCGGAGCAGTGGGATACTACAATAACCGCATGCTCACTGAAGATGAATATGCTTACGATGTAACGCTGCGTTTGGCGCGTAAACTGATCGAAAAAGGAGCTCTGGTCTACATGATTACCCGTGACAATGACGATGGGATTCGCGATGAACACTACCTGAAACCGGATAAAGATGAACGTTGTTACCCTGATGAACGGATTCCCATAAACCAGTTACGGCGATTGAAACAGCGCACCGATGCCGTCAACAGACTTTACCGGAAGCATAAAGGATCTTTCCAGCGAATGATCTCCATTCATGTGGACGCCCGCAGCCATGGAGAGAACATCGATGTCTTTTTTTATCACCATAAAAAAAGCAGGACCGGACAAAAAGCAGCCCGTTTGTTGCAGGAAAAATTCCGGCAAAAATACAACGAACACCAACCCGGAAGAGGATATCACGGCACCGTCTCATCGCGTGAATTGTATGTGGTCCGAAACACCTACCCCGCTGCGGTATACATTGAATTGGGAAACATCAACCACCGACGCGACCAGCAGCGGTTTATCGTTCCTACTAACCGCCAGGCGCTGGCGAACTGGCTTACCGAAGGCCTGGTAACCGACTTCCAAACCAATAAGTGATCGAAAAACAAACTCCGCTTTCGTCTGTTCTCAATGGTGTTCCTTTGTAACAAAGAAAATGATGCATGATAAAAAATGAGAATCTGATTCGAAAACTTATTCATGTGGGGATTGGTCTCACTATTTTTCTTCTGACATTTCCTCTCAGCAAGTCCGAAATGCTCTGGCTTCTCGCAGGAGGTTCATTGTTCAGCTTCATCAGTTATCCCTTCAAAGCCTTCCGCTTTTTACACAAAACCACTTCCAATAGTCTGGGGACACTGTTTTATCCTGCCGGACTGCTTGCTGCATTCCTTTTGCTATACAACTCTCCCATGGAACTTTTCCGCACCGCCCTGCTTTTGCTTACCATTGCCGATACCGCTGCGAACCTCACCGGAAATATCAAATGGAAAAACAGCTATTTCCGGATTTTATCCGAGAAAAAGAGCCTGTTTGGAACCCTTGCATTCGTTTGCTCATCCTGGATAATCTTCCTCCTTTTGTTGCCTGACCAAATGATTCAAAACACGAGTTTCCTGATTTTTCTGGCGCTCTTATCGGCTAACCTTGAAGTTATTTCGTTCAAAGGTTCCGATAACTTTACCATTCCTGCCGGCACCGCATTGGTCTTCACCCTTACCGAACTTTATCCGCAAGAAAGCTTCACCTCTCTTATTCTGCTTATCATGTTTTTTGCCACAGGAGGATACCTGCTTTACCGGCTTAACATACTGACCCGTGCCGGCAGTTTATTTGCTTACCTCCTGGGAGTATATCTTGCAGGAATAGCAGGATTCTCCTGGACCCTCCCTGTCGTTTACTTTTTCTTAAGCTCGGTGGCTTTAACCCAAATGAATACGTTCCTGAACGGGAAAGCAAAAACAGCCAACCGGCGAAATGCCTGGCAGGTTCTGGCCAATATTCTGCCGGCTGTGATCAGTTCAGCCTTATTCCTGATTACAAAAAATGAAATCTACATTTTCCTTTTCATCGCATTGATTGCTGCAGTGACAGCTGATACCTGGGCCAGTGAAATCGGCCCTGTATTCAACAAGAGATGTTTTTCACTTGCTGACTTTCAGATGAAGCGAGCCGGAATTTCAGGCGGTATTTCACTTGCCGGGAGTCTGGCAGCCCTGGTGGCATCGTTCACCACCGCATGGCTATCGGTGTACCTGTTTTTCAACCAATTTGACCTGAGAAGTATTTTAGTAATCACTTTTTCAGGCTTTATGGCTTCCCTGGTCGACTCATTGCTTGGAGCATTTATTGAACCCGGACTTTTAAAAAAGAAATTTTTCAATCATGAAACGGAAATGGCTTCCCATACCGAACGGATAACCCCCAATGACCTGGTTAATATTGCAGGCTCTCTCTCTGCAACCCTCTTCTTACTTGCCCTGGCAGGTTAAGCCCGGATAACAGCAATCAATCAGAGGAAAATAATAAGATATCCAACAAACCCGGCAATCAGAAAAAATGAAAAGGCAATGTGGGTAAGAACAGTCAGTTTGGCACCTTCTTTCAGCCGGTCCTCCTGATCGTGAAATTTCAGGATAATCTGTGCTGCCCGGGGAAAAATCAACAAATAGGGAATCAGGCTCAGCAGGAAAGGCCAGGTAGCCCCCGGGTAAAAGAAAAAGACCATCACCATGTTAACGACAATGGCAATCTGAACAAAAAGATAGATCCCCGAAGTTGCACGGGTACCCAACCGGGAAGCCACTCCGTGCTTTCCTCCGGCCTGGTCAGCGTCAATATCAATCATCTGCCCGGCAAGCAATATACTGAGTGTGCTTAACCCGGTCACAGGCATGAGCAGTATCACCTGACTGTGAAACCCTACATTTTGACTTACAGCAGCAATCAATATGGCCATTGGACCGAAAGCAAACCACACCGATACTTCACCAAGCCCGCGGTAGGCCAGCTTTACGGGAGGTGCGGTGTAATACTTACTAAAAAATGCAGACAGCAGGAACAATCCCCATAAATGAGGCCAGTAGGTGCGCTCTGTGAAAAACATGAGGGCCAGCGTACCTGCCAGCGCCAACACCAAACCCAAACGGGCCAGAAAAAACATGCGCGGCATCAGTTCCGGAAAATCCTGCAAAACTCCCGAACCACCACTTGATTCATTCCGGTGGACGTTAACCTTATCGGTGCCCTGAATCGTATCGTAAATATCGTTGTACACATTCGTCGCAACGTGGAGGCCAATA
>CAYTDH010000259.1:0-6823 GCA_964436325.1 uncultured Tangfeifania sp. | reverse complement strand
ATTCAACGAGTTATAAAATATCTTCAGGCAGATTATTCTATTACACACCCTAAGTTCAAAAAGGCATGCCCCTAAACCAGCCAAAGAAAAAAAATCTTCCCTGCTTTTTTTCTCCCGCCTGCACAAAAAATTTGAAGATTAAATGCGAAACTGAAACAATAATCGCCGTGCTCAAGAGTTATAAAAGGAAAGAGATGAAGTGAAATCTTTTTTGCTGTACCATATTAAACCACTTCTGAATAATGATAGTTATTACAGGCGCCGCGGGATTCATTGGCAGTTATCTTACGGGTAAACTGAATGAGGCAGGCTACACCGATCTCCTGTTAGTTGACCGTTTCGACGATCCATCCAAAGACATCAACCTTTACGGGAAGAAATACCGGAAGATCATTGACCGGGACCACCTTTTTAAGTGGCTGATAAAGAATGACCGGAATGTGGATTTCATTTTCCATATGGGGGCCCGGACCGATACCGTAACACAAGAGCCGGAACTTTACCAGCAATTAAATTTGATTTATTCGCAACGCCTGTGGAATATATGCTCTGAAATACAGGTCCCTTTGCTTTATGCTTCTTCAGCCGCTACCTATGGAAACGGGGAAGTTGGATTCTCCGATGCGCATAATCAGGTATCCCACCTGAGGCCGCTTAACCTGTATGGGTGGTCAAAACATGATTTCGATGTTTGGGCCCTTAAACAAACCCGGACCCCTCCATTCTGGACCGGTTTAAAATTCTTTAATGTTTATGGCCCCAATGAATACCATAAAGGAAGAATGGCCTCGGTAGTGCTTCATGCCTTCAAAACCATCAGGGAAACCGGAAAGATGAAACTTTTCCGCTCACACCACCATGATTACAAAGATGGAGAGCAAAGCCGTGATTTTATTTACGTGGATGACATTGCCGAAGTCATGCTCTTTTTTATGAACACCCAGAAAAATCCTGGCCTCTATAATGTGGGGACAGGCAAAGCCCGCTCTTTTTTAGAACTTACCCATGCCGTTTTCAACAGTTTGAAAATGCCTTCCAACGTAACATTCATTGATACTCCGGTTGATTTGCGCGGAAGGTACCAGTATTTCACAGAAGCGGAGATAGAAAAACTCAGAAATGCCGGTTACACCAAACCGTTCACCTCCATTGAAGACGGAGTTGAGGACTACATAGGCAAATTCCTTCTCAGAGAAGCCGCCTATTAATCCGCTTTCACCCGGTAAAAACTGACTTAAATAGAAAAAAGGTGACTCCGGGTATTCAAAAATTTCTCCAGAAAAAGCAGGAAAGACGAGGCGAGTAGGATTCCCGCAATACTCAGGGGAACAGCTCCAAGCTTATCAAAAAAAGCTTGATAACCTGCAGAAACCCCGGTGGTGTTTACTTCTCTGAAAAAACCGAATACGCCTTCCGTGGCACCAGCATGGCCAGAAACCAAAAATACAGCGGCAAACAAACCGGCAAAAAGAGACAGGATAATCCAAAAACCTTTCCCTAAAACGGGTTCCGCTTTTACCTGCTCCAAAGCCCCTTTCTCTTCAAAAATCCGGTCCATAACCCGTGCTGAAAAATTGGCAGCAGGTGATTCAAGCTCCAGGTCTTGAAGAATTTTCTTTAATTTTTGGTCTTCATATATTGGTTTCATAACAGTGTATATATTTCATCTTTTAACATATCATTCAAAATCGTATATAATTTTTTCCGGGCCCGGTGCAATTTGACCTTCGTATTGCTTTCCGATAACCCCGTAACTCTGCAAATATCTTCAATCCCCTGCTCCTCAAAATAATAGAGCAATACAAGTGTGTATTCAGCCTCGGGAAGTTTTTCCATAGCTGCCCGGATACATTTGGCCCGGTTCTCCTCCGGAATTCCATCCAGATTCATCTCCTCAGCTTCCCCCTCAATTTGTACTTCATCGGTGGAAGTAAAATATTGCCTTTTTTTCCGGGTTTCCGAAATACACGTATTGTATACGATCCGGTACAACCAGGTGGAAAATTTAGCATTCCCTTTGAAAGACTTTAGCGATTTATAAGCTTTCACAAAACTTTCCTGGGCCATCTCTTCAGCATCTTCACGATTTCTCAGAACTTTTAATGCAATGGAAAAAACAATATCCTGATATTTTTCAACAATGTATGAAAAATAATGGGTGTCACCATCCAGTACTTTCCCAATGCAATAATTATCATCTTTTTTTTCCATCATTTCTGTTCTTTAGACGAAAAAATACCGTTCCGGTTACAAATTTATTTAAAAGAAACATGATAAAAAAGTGTAACCTGGAGAACATCCGCGCGTCCAAAAGGCAGAAATAAAAAAATAAAACAATTTAAATTTTAAAGTCATGGAAGGAATATTTGTACCGTTATCGTTTTTTCTCGCAATTTTTGCCATTTTATACGTTTACTGGACTACCCGTACCAAAGAAAGACTCGCGCTGATAGAAAAAGGAGCTGATGCCAGTATCTTTAAAACACCGCCTTCTAAATATGCTCTTTTAAAATGGGGAATTTTTCTTATTGCAGTGGCCATAGGTGTAATCACAGGGTTTGCTCTTTCAAATGTCATCAATGAAGTAGCTGCTTTCTTCACCATGATCTTGTTCTTTGGAGGACTGGGACTGATTGTAGCTCACTTTATCACCAACAAACTTTCAAAGAAAGAGTAATTCTCCAAAAAAAATGAACGCTAAAGCGGACTTGAAACATCAGGTCCGTTTTTTTTTATTGGCAATGAAACTGAATCATCTTTTTTATGGCTTCAATGCAAACAGGACAAAACCCTTCGGCGTAATTGCTTTTCATCCGGCAATCCATAAAGGGACTGTAAATCCCCTTAGCCAGGTATCCCCCCCCTTCAAAAACGCCAACACTTTTATTGTATTTTGTCTTCCGGGGCGTAGGAACTGGAATGGAGTCCGGCACCATGAATTTCCATTTTTTTTCAAAATCAATGAGCGTAGTGAGGTTGGGTTCCCATGGCTCTATTCCGGTGTTGTAAAAATCTACGTAGGCAACATCCGAAGTATAATACTCATCTCCAAGTCCGGCAAAACCATGGCCAAACTCATGAACAAAAACCTCCCTTGTAAGCTGATTGTCTGACGAACACACATTCAAAAAATTATAAAACCCGCCGCCGCCATAACGCGCGGTATTCACCAAAAGGTAAATCTGGTCGTAGGGGACCACGGCTGCAGCATCATAAATGGTCTTCATATCCGAAGAAGTAAGGTAACGCGGTACATCAAAAGTGTAAAAAGAGGAATTGAAAAAAGTATTCCGGTAAATATGCTCACCCGGAATATCGGTACCCGATTCAGCGGAAGGTGTCATTACTGCCCTTACATTAAAGTGGTCTTTTTCAGACTGGAAAGGCTCTTCATCAAACAAATAATTGGTCACCCGCTCCGCGTCACTCAAAAACTTATCCATCTCAGCAGAGGTATACCCCTCGGCCAGGATAACAATGTCCACCTTTTTTTCAGGCGGGCCATTATTCAGAATATCTTCGGTTTGAAAAGGAGCCGGTGGTTCATGCAAAATAAAGTAATTTCCGGGATCGATTTCCGTTTTAAACAGCGTAACAAAACGGCCGTCCCTTTGACGTGCATCGATTTCGATCCTGACTGTTTTCCGGGGATAGGGAAAAATGGCAGCCTGATAAAAAGTCTTTTCCACCCTCTTTGCCTCCGGAGTGGTTTGCCATTCCTGAAACAAGGTACTGAATCCTTTCGAGTATATCAAACGGTCTGATTCTTTGTCAAACAGGCGGTACCTGTACGATCCATAACCAAAAGAATCGATCAGGTTGGTCCTGGAACCGGCCCAGTAGGGTTCCCCTTTCATTTGAAGCGGATAAACCGTCACTTCGTGGACATTCCCACCCAATAAAAAATCAAAGCGGAGCGATTTATTCTGAAACCAGGTAGCATAATCTCCACTGGCTTCCGTAAAAAGAGGGAAAAGGCAAAGAATTAAAAAAAACTGCAGTTTCATATCCGCCTTATTTATTATTTTTGCCCAAAATTAACATTATCATCCATATGGTTTATGCGATCGCTCTATAATTTTCTCCTTGAACTCATTCGGGAAATTGAACCAGTAGCTTCCCTGGCCAAGCCGGCAGCTACCCTGGCAATCCTTTTGCTCATTGCAGCCATTGCCTGGGTGGGGCATTTCATAACCCGCAAGCTTTTTATCCGTATTGTTTCACGGATTGCCCGAAAAACCAAAACCACCTGGGACGATATTCTGGTTAAAAGAAAATTATTCAATGGGTTAGCCCATTTGGTTCCAGCCATTATTATTCATGCCACAGCGGGATTTGCATATCCCGACATTCAGCAGGAATTCGAAGAGTTGAGTGAACCTGCCATCAACACACTTTCCCGTGACCATTATTTCTGGCTGGCCGGCTTTCTTACAAAAATAGCACAAGTCTATTTTGTTCTTATCATTGTTTTTGTTTCCAATTCCCTTTTAAATGCCGGTCTCGATATCTACAATACAACTCCTTTTTCCAAACACAGACCCATAAAGGGCTACCTCCAGCTTTTTAAAATCTTGATTTTTTTCCTTTCCGGCATTATGATCATTTCCATTCTGCTGGGACGCGATCCCACCGGCCTCCTTACAGGTCTTGGAGCCATGGCAGCGGTTCTTCTTCTGGTGTTTAAAGATACCATTTTAGGATTTGTGGCATCTATCCAACTATCGGCCAACAATATGGTCAAAATCGGCGACTGGGTGGAAATGAGAAGCCGGGGCGCCGACGGGCCCGTTACAGACATCACCCTCAATACCATAAAAGTACAGAACTGGGATAAAACCATCTCCACCATTCCAACTTATGCCATGGTGTCGGAATCTTTTATCAACTGGAAAGGAATGGAAGAATCCGGCGGAAGACGAATCAAAAGAGCTGTTTCAATCGATATGAACAGCATTAAACTCTGTGATTCATCTATGCTGAATCAATTTCAAAAGTTTTTACTGATCCGCCAATACGTGCAGGAAAAAGAAAAAGAAATAAAGGAATACAATCAGAGAAAAAATATTTCGGATGAAGATGTTATCAGCGGCAGACGACAGACCAATGTCGGGGTTTTCAGGAAATACCTGGAAGTATATCTCCACCAGCATCCGATGATAAATCAAGACATGACATTTATCATCCGCCAGTTGCATCCAACCGAAAAAGGATTGCCCATTGAAGTCTATGTTTTCTGTAAAGAAACAGCATGGGCGCGCTACGAGGCCATACAGGCAGACATTTTCGATCACATTCTTGCGGTTATTCCGAAATTCCAGCTTCGGGTTTTCCAGGAACCCTCGGGCGCCGACATTTCAACTGCCATCTCCCGAAATTAAACCTTTTACCGGAAAACGACCGGCTCTTTCTTAAAGCCGAAGGAAAATAAACTTTCAAATACAATGTTACTTAACATGATGAATTAGCAATTCTAATTTTTTAATACATTTGCTTTTTAAATTGAAAACAGAAGATTGACAAAATGAATAATTCAGATTACATTGAACAAGCCGCTGATATTGATTCACTGGATGAAAAAATACTGAAACTCATCACCAAAAATGCCAGAATACCATTTCTTGAAGTGGCCAGAGAATGCGGTGTTTCAGGAGCGGCAATCCATCAGAGGGTGCAACGACTGCTCAATATTGGAGTTATTTCCGGAAGTGAGTTTATTGTTATTCCCCAAAAACTGGGTTATAACACCTGTGCTTACATGGGCATGCACCTCGAAAAAGCCAAATACCACAAACAAGTAGTGGAAGCCTTAAGAAAAATTCCTGAAATCGTAGAATGCCATTACACTACAGGGCAGTATGCCATTTTTATTAAGATTCAAACCAAAACCAACAAACACCTCAAACAAATCATCGATGAGGAGCTCCAGGAAATTGAAGGGATAGCGCGAACCGAAACATTCATGTCGCTCGAAATGGATTTCAAAAGGCAAGTGCCCATTAAATAAAAAATGACCTGTTTTTTTCTTAAATTTGATAGAAAATAGAAAGAAAATGACCTTAAGAAATCATTTGGATGATGTGGATTTAAAAATTTTGGATATCATTATCCAAAATGCCCGGATTCCCTTTAAAGATGTGGCCAAGAATGTTGGAGTATCACGAGCTGCTGTTCACCAGCGGGTAAACCGGATGGTCGATTTAAACGTAATTATTGGCTCGGGCTACCACATTAATCCCAATAAAGTTGAATTTAAAACCTGCAGTTACATTGGAATCTTTCTCGACAAAGGAGGGCTCTTTTCAGAAGTCGTCGAGAAATTAAAACTGATACCCGAGATCGTGGAATGCCATTATACAACCGGACAATATGCCATATTCATTAAAGTATATGCAAAAGACAATGAGCACCTTAAAAAAATATTAAGCGGCCGCATTCAAAAAATACCGGGCATTGCAAGCACCGAAACGTTTATTTCGCTGGAGGAGTCTTTTAAAAGAGCTATTCCGGTGAACAATTAAACGAATTGTCACTTACTGCCGCCGTTGCCTGATGGCCTCATACATTACCAAACCAGCAGCCACAGAAACATTTAGTGAGGCAATTTGCCCGAAAAGAGGAATGCTGACCTCTTCATCGGCTTGTTTTAATAACGCAGGAGAAATCCCGCTCTCCTCCGAGCCGGCAACAATAGCCAGGGGGCCGCTCATCGGGGTTTCGTAATATATTTGGGTGGCTTTTTCGGTGGCAGCAATTACTTTTAAACCGGAATCCTGCAGGAGCTGAATGACTTTCCCCAAATTGCGGGCACGGCAAATGGGAA
>CAYTDH010000258.1:0-6828 GCA_964436325.1 uncultured Tangfeifania sp. | reverse complement strand
TAAACGACGGCTCGCAAAACAAATCGGAAGGAATCCACAACACCACCGGATCGGCGGGCATAAACTTCAACATGACCCTTTTTAACGGATTCAACGTACAGACCTCCTGGCAAAAGCTCAGCGAATTGAAAAAGATGGGAGAATTGGAAGCTCAAATGACCATGGAAAATCTGGTGGCCCAAATTGTCGCAGAATATTATTACTGCATTCAGCAATTGAATTACCAGCAGAACATGGAATATGCCGTATCCCTTTCACGTGAAAGGGTCAGGATTGATGAAGATCGTTACCTTCTGGGCGCCTCCTCCAAACTGGAACTGCTGCAGTCGATGGTTTACCTCAATGAAGACAGTTCGCGGCTGGCCCGCCAGAATGAAGCCATCCTGGAATCGGAAATCCGGCTAAAAAAGCTAATGGCTCTCCAAAACCTGCAAACGGAAATCAAACTGAAAGATTCCATCATTGTGTTTAATCCGGACCTGGATTATTCCTCGTTACTCGATGCATCGCTTCAATGGAATACCGGCCTTCAGATAGCCCGCAAAAACAGGGTGCTCTCCGAACTTGAATCCAAAATCATTGCCTCCCGGTCGTACCCCTACCTGAACCTCTCTTCGGGCTACAATTATGCCTACCGTGGTTACGGTACGGGTACCATCAGCGACTATGGAGAGCTGGCTCTCAACAACCAGCAAACACGATCGTTCAACTACGGCCTTACCCTTGGATTGGAACTGTTTGACGGTTTTAACCGCCGCCGTGAAAAAACCAACGCACGAATTCAAATGGAAAACCGGGAATACCAATACCAGGAAGTGGAACAGGAAATAAAAGCTGAACTCCTGACCATCTATTATGCCTATGAAAACAATTTGCGGCTGGTTAGAATGGAAGAACAAAATCTGGGTGTTGCCCGCGAAAACCTGGAAATCGCACTCGAACGTTACCGGCTGGGGGCTTTATCGGGTCTCGAATTACGGGAAGTTCAGAAAAGCCTCCTCGACGCCGAGGAACGGCTTATTTCGGTCAAGTTTCAAACCAAACTGGCCGAAATCTCACTGCTTCAAATCTCCGGAAAAATAATGGACTATGTCCCTTAACAGACCGATCACCCATCTCCGGAATGGCTTGCCTCTGAAAGGAAATTCCAAATCTGCTATTCGTATTCCTGAATGATCGTACCCGTCATGCGCAACAAAGCGGTGTGGGTATCAATAAAATTGTAAATCGCCTCCAGTTTTTGCTGCGATGCGTTCAAGAAAATCGTCTGAACATCGCGAAAATTGAAAGAGTTGATGGTTCCCGACTCAAATTTTTCGCGCGAAATCCGGAGATTCAGCCTGGCCGCTTCCATATTTTCATCGGCAACCTTCAACAGTTCTTTCCTGACAAGATAATATTCGTATAAATTGGCCAGCCGGTTGGAGAGGTCATGCTGCATATCTGCTATTTCAATCTCACCGGTCTGCTCTTCAATTTCTGCAATTTGCAGAGCCCGCTTGCGGTTTCCACCGCTAAAGAGGTTAAAGCTAAGGGTGAAATTCCCGTAAAAATTAGCCGCATTGGACCAGCTATCCCCTCTCCCGGCAAAGCCGGTACGAGTAGTGTTCCCGGAAACGCCACCCCTAAAATCGAGTGTCGGCGAAAAAGCACTTTTGGCAGAAGCCACCGCATTTTCAAGCAACCGCTGATTCACGTATTGATTTTGCAGGGTTCTGTTGTTTTCAAACAACCCCGCCTTCAAATCCTCCAAAGCATAATCCACGGGTTGGGCCACAAAAGGGCTGGTCAATTCCCACGTCACATTCTCTTCTTCAGCCATAAGGTAATTCAAATCGCGCAGGGCATTTTTCCAGGCCACCTGCTGTAACAAAAAAGCAGAGCGGTCAGACAAATAGGCATTCTGGGCCTGAAGAACATCATAAGTAACAAAGTTGCCAAACGCTTTCCGGTCTTCGGCCTGCCTGAAGCGATCTTCCGAAAGTTCCATCACTTCGCGGTAAACTTCAAATTTTTCCTTTTCGAGAAGTACGGCATAATAAGCCAGAATAACGGATTGGATAGTCCCCTCCACCATAATGGCAGTATTCTGCCGGGAGAGTTGTTCCAGTTCTTCAAAACGGTTCTTGTTAATCCTGACCGAATAGCCGTCAAACAACGTCCAGTTGATGCTTACACCGGCCGAAAAACGGTTGGTTACCACATTATCGCCCTCATTCACGGTCAGGGAGTTATCATCACCCGCCGAAAGGTTTATGTAAGGATACCTTCCGGCATTTCCCCAGTTGTTCCTGATTTCCGCAACCCGCTGATCGCTGCGGACAATCTCCATGCTGTAGTTGTTCTTAAGCGCTTTGGAGACCGCTTCGGTCAAATCGAGTGATTCCTGGGCCAGGATGCTGAACCCGGAAAAAACAAAAATCAGGGTGAGGGAAAGGGCTTTCATTTTATGCTTTATGATCTTCAGATTCATCTTCAGTTTTGTTTCCATTGTTGTCAATTTTTCGCTGTGCATTTAACCATGCAATTTCCACCTCTTCGCGTTCCAGCTTCCTGCCTTGCCATAACTGCCGGAGTTCCCTGCGCAGGTCATTCAGTATCAGAATAAGCGAAGGGAAGAACAATAAAATAAACATGGTGCCGAAAGCCACTCCATAAACAAGGGAGATGGCCATAGGGATAAGAAACTGGGCCTGGAAGCTCTTCTCGAGGATCAGGGGATACAATCCGAAAGAAGTGGTTAATGTGGTTAATATTATTGGACGAAGACGGGACTTACCTGCTTCCACAATGGCATCTTTGACCTTTTTGCCCTGCTCAATGAGCAAGTTGTATTTGGCCAGGAAAACCACCGCATCATTCACAATCACTCCTGTCAGCGCTACGATACCCCATAAACTCAATATGGAAAGCGGCTTGGCATGGATTCCATGCCCCCAGATGGAACCTAAAACGGCTATAGGCACCATAAACAATACGATGACAGGTTGTTCAAATGATCTGAAATTAATCATCAGGATAAAAATGATGGCCAGGAAAGCCAGTGGAAACAAAAACATCAGATCGGCCATATTCCGGCTGCTCTCTTTTTGCTGGCCCTGGAATTCTACATCCAATCCCGGATAAAGTGCCTTCAGCTCCGGGATAATTTCAATCTGAATTTGTTCCAATATATCGGTCACGGAAGCATCGGGATCCATAAGATCGGCATTTACCCGGATTTCACGCCTTCCGTTATAGCGATTAATATTCACCGGACCGCGCTCCATTTCATAATCTACAAGTTCGGTAAGGGGGAATTCTCCGGCGGGGGTTTTTATCTTCATTTTCTCAAGCTGGCCAATGCGTTCTCTTCCCTCTTCGGGAAAACGAACCCAGATGCGAAGTTCATCGCGGCCTTCCTGCAGTCGCTGGGCCTGCCCGCCAAAAAATCCCTGCCGCACCTGATTGGCAATGGTCACCTCGTTTAAACCGAGCATATAGGCTTCAGGCTTTAACTCGAGCCTTATCTCCTGCTTACCCAGTGCATTGGTATTCACAATATCTTTTAGCTGGGGCATCTCCTCCAGGCGTCCCATCAAATATTCCCGCGCCTCTCTTAACTGCTCGATATTGCGGGAAAGCAAACCTATAGATACCGGTTCTCCAAAACGCCCGCGGGCCCCAATGGTGTATTTTTCGGCTTCCGGAACCGGACCAACTTTTTCCCGGATGCGGTTGATGATTTCGTAAGAACTGATGCCCGTCTCTTCAGAATTCCGGGGAGAAACATATACATTCCCTGCATGGGCGCCACTCTCCTGACCATCGAAGGAAGACCCGAGCTCCACAATGCTGTTCTCAATAATCGCTATGGTATCATTGTAATCCACCATGAGCTCATCATTAACTTCCCATACAATACTGTCAAAGCGTGTCAGAAATTCCATGGTCTGCTTTTCCCCTGCCCCCGGAGTAAAGGCAATATTGATATTAAACGAGTCGAACTCCATGCGGGGGAAAAAGGTCGTCCGAATAAGCTGGCCGCCGATCAACCCCACCGTAATCACAATCATGGCCGCCGGCACCCCGATTACAATATACCGCCATTTCAGGGTCAGCTTAAGCACCCTGTCGTAGGCATAATCGCGAAGCCAGGTGAAAAACCGTTCAGTATATTTCCGGAAACCTTTGGCTTTGGAGTGCAATATCCGGGGATTTAAAACCCTTTCGTTCCCAAGGTGAGCCGGCAAAACGAAAAAAGCCTCAAACAAGGAGAAAAAGAGGCTCAAAATGACGATCACCGCCATCTCAAACATCATCTCCATCCTTCCGGTAATAAACAGGATGGGTGAAAAAGCAATAATGGTAGTGGTAATGGAGGTAACCACCGCTGGAATCACTTCCACTGTGCCGTCCACAGCAGCACGCATAGGACTCTTTCCCATTTCAAAGTGCTGAAAAATATTCTCACCGATCACAATTCCATCGTCCACAAGGATCCCAATAACAAGAATCATCCCGAATAGCGAAATCATATTAATGGTAATACCCATCAGGTTGGCCACGATGAACATCGCCAGGAAAGAGGCCGGAATGCCCCATGCAACCCAGAGGGAAAGCCGTGTACTCAGCATGATGCCCAGCACAAAAACCACCAGCAATAATCCCGTTCCTCCGTTCCGGTAAAGCAATTCCAAACGGCTTCCCAGAATTTCAAGAAAAGAACGAGACAGGGATAATTCAACCCCCGGATTCTTTTGGTTAAAATCTTTTACATATTCTCTGATAAACTGATCGATTTCAGACAGATCTTCGCTGATGAGTTTGTTTACCTGAATACTGATAATCGGATTTCCGTTCTGCAACGATTTATCGGGGGTATCGGAAAATTGTTTTTTTACCGTAGCCACATCCCTTATGCGGAGCAAACTGCCATCGGGATTGGCCCGAACCACAATATCTCCTATTTTGTTCGGGTCGGCACTTCGCGACCGGAGTCTTATGAGCATCTCCTCCTCTTCGGAGCGGAGCTGACCTCCCGACACATCGCGGTTGTTCATTGAAATGGCATTTTGAAGCTCAGTGAATGTCAAACCGTAACGCATCAGGTCATTTTCACGGGCCTCCACCGAGATTTCCAGGGAAGGGTACCCCGAAAGAGAAACCTGACTGATATAACCCGAAGCCAGAAAATCCTCTTCAATCTGCTGAGCGTAAGATTTCAGGGTCAGCAAGTCCATTTCACCGGTTACAATTAACCGCGCTGCAGGCGAGGAGGTCCGCCGCTTAAAAACAATGGGACGCTCTGCGGCCGTGGGAAAAGAAGATATTCCATCCACTGCATTTTTTACCTCAATGAGCGCTTCGTCGATATCATAACCGGGAATAATCTCAATGGTAACCCTTGAAATGTTTTCAGAAGAGACCGAATTGATTTCATATATCCCCGGTATTGCCCTTACGGCTTCCTCGATGCGCGAGGTAACCCCCTCTTCCATCTCCACTGGTGATGCTCCCGGATAAAAGACTGTCACAAAAAGCAAACGTGACGGCCGCTCCGGGAAAAAGGCTTTCTTCATAGAAAACAAACTAAAGCCTCCCACAATGAGCAGGAATACGATAATCAAATTGGCGTAGAAAGGAAACCGGACAAAAATTTCAACTGCTTTTCTCATCCTTGTGCCTGTTTATTCTGGTTCGCACTACCTTTTTTGTTGGACCGGTCAGGCTTCTCCTGTCCCAAAATTCCAACAGCGGTATTTTCTTTCACATTTATCAGGGGTTCAGTAACCACCATCAGTCCTTCCTCAATGCCATTAAATATCAGCGTGGCTTCATTCCATTTCAGAATATTGATTTCCCTTTTCCTGAGTTTCCCTTCTTCCACAGTAAAAACCTCATTGGAATTAAACACCGCATTTCGCGGAATTTCCATGGCATTTTGAATACTTTGCCCCGGAAATTCCACTTCCTTGTATTCCCCGGGAAGGAAATTGCGGACATCCCCTGTAACCTGAACAAATATGCTTCTTGATTGAGTAGATTCCTCTACAAATCCCGATTTCCGGACGACTGTCCCGGGTTGAGCATATTTCCTGTCTTTAGAGTACACCATCACGCGGTCCCCTTTTTCAATCCATTTACTCTTATCATTCCTCACGGGCACTTCCACCTCCACCCTGTCGGTGCGAATCATCCGGGCAATTTGCCCTCCCATATTGATGTAGGCCCCCACTTCTAAGTTCACCTGGGTAAAAGTACCGTCAAACGGAGCATATAAAGAATGGCGGCTCAACCGTTTTTCGTCTTGCTTAATTCCATAATACTCACTCAAAACCCCTCTGCTGGCCAGAAAAATCTTGAGCTGTTCATTGTTTACTTCCGGAAGCCCGGGCAAATCTTTGTCCATATCGATTTTATTGAAAAAATCCATGAAGGCATCATAATTCCCCGGAAAATCCACCTTAATATCGGGCAACAGAGTCGTAATCATGGTCAAAAAGCGGCTTTTCCGCGCTTTCAACGCCAATGCGGCCTCATCTTTATAGATAGTTGCAAGCAACTGACCTTTCCCAAAGGAGGTCCCTTTACGCAATACCACCTCCCCCTGTTCTATTTTCCCGGAGGCTTCCGAAACCAACATAACCTCATTGCTCGAAGATACACGTCCTTCCCGCCAAAGCGGGGAAACCACCTCGGAAAAACGGACGGTATCGGCTTTTACAAATCGTTTCATGTCTGATTCAGGACGCCGTGGGGGCTCGGGTTTCATCGAAACAAATAACCTGGAAAGTGCTGCTGAACCGCCCAGTAAAACAATCAGGGCGACAACAACAAAGGTAATTT
>CAYTDH010000257.1:0-6839 GCA_964436325.1 uncultured Tangfeifania sp. | reverse complement strand
CTGCACATTTTCCCGGTTGTCAAGTTCATCCCCCTTAAACGATTTCGACATGTAAGCCAAAAAAAGTTCTTTACGGAGTTCCCGGTCATCAGCATATTTCATAAAAGGAAGATAGGAAGGCATGGTAATATCGAAAATCCACCCCTCCTTCCCTTTTGATTTGGCTTTTGCGGCAGCAGCTTCCAGCGCACTTTCCGGTAAACCCGACAACCGCTGCCCATCGGTAATGTGTTTTTCGTATTTGTTCGTTTCCTTCAATACATTTTCACCAAACTTAAGGGTCAGTTTCGACAATTGTGTACTGATTTCCCTGAACTGCCCCTTCTTCTCCTCCGGGAGATTCGCCCCGTGCCTGACAAAATCAACAAATGTGTTTTCAAGCAGGGTCTCCTGCTCTTGAGATAAATCCAGTTCTTCTTTCCGCGAATAAACAGCTTCTACACGGCGGAAAAGGTCCGGATTCAGGGTAATATCATTTTCAAAACGGGTGAGCATAGGAGAAACTTCCTGCGCCATTTCCTGAAGCTGATCATTGGTTTCGGCATGCAGGAGATTGAAAAATATACCCGCAGTGCGGTGGAGTAACCTTCCTGCCCGTTCCAGGGCTTCAATCGTATTTTCAAAAGTGGGCTCTCCTGAATTATCTGTTATGGACCCTATCTCTTCCCTGCCTTTTTGAAGTGCTTCCTCAAAAGCAGGCAAAAAATGTTCGTTTTTTATCTCTTCAAAGGGTGCTGTTTGATGAGGCGTCGTAAAATCTCCCAGCAAGGGGTTTCTTTGAGGTTCTTGCATAAATGATTATGTGGTTAAATTCTTACTATTTGTCTTTTGAAGGGTTTGTTAACTCCCCTTTTTCTTTCCCTTCTTTTTCTTTTGGACCGACCAGCCAAATTTTCCGATTATCTTTCCCAGCCCAAAATAATGGCCATGACTGTAAACCAGTGGATGAGCTTTTGAAAAACTGAAGGCATCCTGATCATTCAGGTAGGCATCGTCAACAGAAACACCAACAACTTCTGAAATAAACATGTGATGGGACCCCAGTTCAACAATGTCTTTAACAACACATTCCACGTTCACCGGAGACTCATCAATAACAGGTGCTTTAACAATTCTTCCGGGTACAGGAGTCAGGTTCATTTTTTCCCATTTATTGTATTTCGCTCCCGAACGAACCCCGCACCAATCGGTCGCCCTGGCCAGCTTCTCGGTGGTCAGGTTAATCACAAACTCTTCTGTTCTTTTGATTATTGCGTAGGAATGCCTTTCGGGCCTGACAGAGATATAGCACATGGGAGGTTTGCTGTTGATGGTACCTGTCCAGGCCACCGTTATGATGTTGTACTCGGCGGGATTATGCCCGCAGCTTACCATGACCGCAGGAATAGGATAGATCGTTGTCCCCGGCTTCCAATGTGTTTTTGCCATTCTGGTTCATTTATTGGGAAAAACCCCGATGTTTCGGTGCAAATTTAAAAAAAGAGAGGACAGTATCCCCAAAAAAGAATTAATCTTCCGGATCGTTCCAATCGCCATTCTCCCGGATGAGAAGTTCCAGTTCTTCTACGGCATCTTCGTAGGGAATATGCCTTTTTACAGGGCGCAATCCTTTGTAAAGCGTTACTTTGTTAACCCCGGCACCTACAAAACCGTAATCCACATCGCCCATCTCTCCCGGACCGTTCACAACACATCCCATAATTCCGATTTTCAGATGATCGAGGTGCTTGAAATGCTCCTTAACTTTCCGGGTGGTCTCATGTAAATCAAACAACGTTCTACCACAACCGGGACAGGAGATAAATTCGGTTTTGCTCAGCCTCATGCGGCTGGCTTGCAGAACCCCAAAGCTCAAATCTTTGAGTTCAGTAAATGTGATGTTATCATTGGAAATACAAATCCCGTCACCGTAGCCGTCAATCAGCAATCCTCCCAAATCTACAGAAGCCTTGATCTGCAAATCTGCCAGATTACTCTCCTGGTATTTCCGGTAAAGAATAACCGGAACTTTCCAGATATGGGTCTCCAGGCACATGAAAAAAGCCCGTAACTCCGCCATCGGATTTTTATTAAAACTCTCAAGAATAAGCACCGTTTTGCGGGTTTGCTTCAATTTCATCATGATCTCGGGATTCTTTTCCATGAACCCGTCGAACTCCATTTTATTGGTACGAATAAACTTCATTCTTCCCCAGCGGATACTTTCAAAAAGATACTCTTCCAGCGAAATGATAGGGTAGCTTTCTCCATGGATATCCAGAATTTTATTCCCTGAAAGGAAATAATCGGGAACGAGTTTTCCCCTGACGGGCAGCATCTCTTTCAAGCTTCGTTCTCCCAGATCGGCAACGACCACCGGCAATTCCTCCCCGCCCATATTCAATACGGGGCGGGTAGGCCTTCGCTCATATTCAAAAGGATTGGTCTGGGCAAACAGGTTGGCCGCAATGGGTTCGTGATTCATGTATGAAGTAAAATGACGTACCAGTTTCTGCGCCACAGGAATTTCCTTCTCCGGTTCTTCGGTAAGCGAAACCCGGATGGTGTCGCCAATACCATCGGCCAGCAAAGCACCTATTCCAACGGCCGACTTAATGCGCCCGTCTTCCCCTTCTCCTGCTTCAGTAACTCCGAGATGAATGGGATACTTCATATCTTCGAGACGCATTTTGTAGTTCAGAAGCCTTACGGTGTAAACCATCATGCGGGTATTGCTCGACTTGATGGATACCACCACATTGTTGAAATCGGCATTTTTACAAAAACGCAAATATTCCAGTACGGATTCCGCCATGCCCGAGGGCGTGTCTCCAAAACGGCTCATTACCCGGTCGGAAAGCGAACCATGATTGGCCCCTATACGCAAAGCAGTATTGGTTTTTTTCAAATGCTGTATAAACGGAATGAACTTCTCTTCAATTTTTTGCAATTCCTCCTTATACTCCTCGTCACTGAATATTTTATTTTTGAAATTGGCCCGTTTGTCGTAAAAATTCCCAGGATTAATCCGTACCTTATCAACACTCCGGGCAGCGATTTCAGCCAGTCTTGGATTAAAATGAATATCAGCCACCAAGGGAGTGGTGCACCCGGACGCTCTTACCTGCTTAACAATGTTTTTTAAATTTTCAGCGTCGTACATTCCTTTTACCGTAAACCGGACCAGCTCAGCACCTGCATCCGAAAGCCTTAAGATTTGCTCAACCGTGGCCTCCGTATCCTTTGTGTCGGTATCTGTCATGGTCTGAATACGAATGGGATTATCTCCTCCCACTGCAACTCCGCCAATGTTTACTTCCCAGGTGCTTTGTCTTTCGTACCTGGTTAAGTCTTTGATATAATTGAAATGCCGATCTTTCATCTGTTTAAATTTTTTTGCGGGAACAGATGGAACCCCCTTCCGCCAATTCCTTAAACCTGATCGCTCAGATATTCCTGGAATCGGCGGACCATGGTAGTTTCATTTGTTTTAATCTGCTCTGTTCGTGTGCAAAGTTACGTTAATGCTTCCAATTTAAAAAGATTCAGTTATTTTTGTTCATAATTTATAATGCATGGCAATAACAATCAGGAACATAACAAAATATTTTGGCCGGCAGGCCGCGCTCAGCAACATCAGCTTCCAGGTCAACCAGGGAGAATTGCTCGGATTCTTAGGACCTAACGGAGCCGGTAAATCCACCCTGATGAAAATTATTACCGGTTTTTTGGCTGCCGATGAAGGCAACGTATGGATTAACGAAGAAAAAATAACGGTGAATAACACCGCTATCCGGAAAAATATCGGTTACCTTCCGGAGAACAATCCATTATATACCGACCTTTATGTGAGGGAATTCCTCCTCCTGACAGCCCGTTTTTACAAACTCCGGAAAAAAAAGGAGCGGGTCTCCGAAATCATTGACATGGTTCGACTTGGCGATGAACAACATAAAAAAATCGGAGCCCTCTCTAAAGGATATCGCCAGCGGGTGGGGCTGGCCCAGGCCTTGATTCATGACCCGTCCATTTTAATCCTCGATGAGCCAACAACCGGCCTTGACCCTAACCAACTGGAAGAAATCCGCCAGTTGATAAAAAAAATCAGCCTCCAAAAAACGGTCATCCTCTCCTCGCATATTATGCAGGAAGTGGAAGCCGTCTGTTCCCGCGTCCTTATCATTAATAAAGGAAAAATTGTTACCGACGGGAGTATTTCCGATATCAAAAACAGAAAACTTGCAAAATCCCAAAAAATCATTGCCGGATTCCGCGAAGAAACAACCGCTGCAAAAATCCTGGCTCTGGAAGGTGTAAAAAGTGCAGCCCCGGATGGGAGCCAATGGATTATTGAATCGGACGGGAGCCGGGATATCCGGCCTCAAATCTTCCGTTTTGCTGTTGATAATGATTTAACGTTGCTTACCTTGTTTGAAAAACAGCAAAACCTCGAGCGAATCTTTCAACAATTAACACGGGAAAATGCACCCTGAAATAGCTGTAATCCTCCCTTTTCAAAATGCTGAAACAACCCTTGATGAAGCGGTACAAAGCATCGTGAATCAAACTTTTCCCGATTTTGAGTTACTGCTCATAGATAATAACTCAGCAGATAACAGCCGGAACATTGCCCGCGAATGGGTAAAAAAAGACCACCGGATAAGCCTTCTTGAAGAGAAAAAGCCGGGAGTTGCACATGCCATGAATTGCGGATTAAAAAACGCAGGTGCTCCTTTCCTGGCACGTATGGACGCCGACGACATCTCCCACCCCGAAAGGCTTAAAGAACAACTTCACTTCCTCAAAAAAAACCCGGGCATCGATTTGGTGGGATGCCATGTTTCCTATATCCCACATCATAAAAACACAAGAGGCTTTCAACGTTTTGTGAAATGGGTAAACTCCTTTCATTCCTCCGAAAAAATTGCATTGAACCGATTTATTGAAATCCCGGTAGTGAACCCTACCATCCTTTTCAGGAAAGAAATTTATAACGCATTGGGCGGATGCCTGCAGGGAGATTTTCCCGAAGATTATGAAATGCAGTTGCGCTACCTGGATAAAGGAGTCAGAATGGCCAAAATCTCCCGTGAATTGTTGCTTTGGCAGGATTTTGCTTCCCGGCTGACCCGCACCGACACAAGATACTCAACAGAAGCATTTTTCAGGGTGAAAGCTTCCTTTTTTAAAAAATGGTCTGAAAAAAATAACCCTTTCCATCCGGTTATCTGGGTATGGGGAGCAGGGCGGAAAACCCGGCGGTATGCCAAAATCCTCGAAAAGGAAAAAATAAGAATCGAAGGTTACATTGACATTGTAAAAAACAAAACCTCCCAAAAAACCACTTTGCATTTTTCTGAAATTCCAGACCCCGGAAAAATGTTTATCGTCCCAATGGTTGCCAAATGGGGTGCAAGAGAACAAATAAACGATTTCCTGGTGAAAGCAAATTATACCGAAGGAAAGGATTTTATTATGATGCGATAAATCTTAATGACCCGAAATAATCTTTAGATATTGGCTACCCGCCGGAGACTGGGAATATCCAGAAATTTGATCTTCCTCCCCTGTAACTCAATTAATTTATCTTGTTTGAATTCCGAAAGGAGACGAATCACCGACTCGGTAGCAGTCCCCACCATATTGGCCAGTTCTTCCCGGGTTAGTGAAATCTGAAGGGTGTTCTGATTGTCCAGATCAAAATTTTCTTTCAGCAGAAGAAGAACTTCCGCCAGCCTCTCCCTTACTGTTTTTTGGGCAATATCAGTAATGTAATCGTTGGCTTCACGTAATTCTCGGCATACAATCTGAAGCATGTGATGTGAAAACTGCCAGTTATTTTTGATTAAAAAAAGCAACGTTTGATAAGGAACATGACAAAGAACAGCCTCATCGATAACTTTAGCCGTGGTGCATGCCAACTCCTGACTCAATAAAGACCGGTA
This sequence comes from uncultured Tangfeifania sp., assembly GCA_964436325.1. GTDB lineage: Bacteria > Bacteroidota > Bacteroidia > Bacteroidales > Prolixibacteraceae > Tangfeifania. Next base: position 915 of record CAYTDH010000257.1, on the reverse strand, counting down.
AGCAATAATTTCCCCTCGCTTTGCAAAACGGATAATTTGCTCTTTCCCGTCAATACCCGTTTTAAAGATCTTGACGATTCCCCGGGTAATGCAAAAAAATCCCGTCAACCGGCTTCCTTCGCGGTAAATGATGGTCCCTTTCTTGTATAAGGAACAGGTTTTTTCATAATTCAGGCGGTTAAACTCATTCTCATCCAACTTTTTAAATAATTGAAAACCGCTTAAATCCGTTTCCTCCTCTGTGGGCCTCTTTACTGAACTTCTCATTTTCTTTGCAATAAAATCATCGACATTAGAATAAATTGCTGCTTGTACGCCCTAAAGATAATATTTCACCGAATATTTAAAAAACTATTTATTTAGATATTTGGTTATTCTATATTTGCAACGTAAATTGAATAAAACAGAAAAATTAAAAATTATGAAGAATGTTGTTGATATGGCGTGGACCGATAATGTCGCATTCGAAACCGATATGGATGGCCATAAGGTCATTATTGATGCGAAAGAAGAAGCAGGAGGAAGTGATTTGGGCCCCCGCCCCAAAAAATTGATGTTAACCTCGCTCGCTGGTTGCACAGGAATTGATGTCATTATGATTTTGAAAAAAATGAAAGTGGAGCCCGAGGCTTTTAACGTTATTGTTGAAGGGGAATTAACCGATACCCATCCCAAATATTACCACAAAATTAAGGTGATCTATAAATTTAAAGGGAAAGATTTACCAAAAGAAAAATTGGAAAAAGCAGTGAAGCTCTCCGAGGAAAAATATTGTGGAGTGAGCGCAGTCTATAAAAAGGCCATCGATATGGAAACCGAAATCAGAGTGGAAGAATAAAGCTGATAACCACGGAAAATCTAAAAGCAACAAAAAAATTTGTTGCTTTTTTTTGCTTCACTGAACAAATTAAAGAG
>CAYTDH010000256.1:0-6848 GCA_964436325.1 uncultured Tangfeifania sp. | reverse complement strand
CTTTCTGGTGCCCAATCGTTTAATTCAACTAATTTTGCAGCTCCATTTCAAAACAATTTTTCAACATGACAGAAAAAGAGAAAACCCTTTTTCCCGATTTTGCCCCTATTGCCACCAGCGACTGGGAAGCAAAGATTAAAGCTGATTTAAAGGGAAAAGACTACGGAAAAACTCTGGTATGGAGAACCTGGGAAGGCTTCAACGTTAAGCCCTATTACCGGAAGGAGGACCTCGACGGATTGGATTTTCTCCAGGGATTACCCGGAGCATTTCCTTTTGTAAGGGGCAACAAACAAGCCGGAAACGACTGGTTTATTCGCCAGGACATTAATGTAGGTGATCTAAAGGAAGCCAATAAAAAGGCGCTCGAAATTTTGGGAAAGGGAGTCAATTCCCTTGGTTTCTGTTTCGATTGCCGGAAGACAATCACCTCATCGGACCTGGCGGTTCTTTTAAAAGACATCTGCCTTGAAGCCATTGAAACCAATTTTGTTTGTCCCTGTGAAAACTGCAATGGCGCTCAAGCTTTTGCCGATTATGTGGCTTCATCAAAAGAAAACAAAAAACGGCTTTTGGGCTCATCTCCCAACGACCCTTTAGGCTCATTTGTCCTGAAAGGAAGGTTAAAAGAAGGGGCATATGAAGCATTGAAAACCCTCATTGAAGCCACAGCCGATCTCCCGCGATTCAGGGTAATTGGTGTTCACGGGAAATTCTTTGCCAACAGTGGTGCTTCCCTCGTTCAGGAAATCGCATTTTCTTTGGCCCAGGGTACAGAATACCTCACCCGCCTCACCCAAAAAGGACTGACAGTGGATCAGGTAGCCCAAAACATAAAATTTCATTTCGGGATTGGGAATAACTACTTCATGGAGATCGCCAAGCTCCGTGCTGCCCGTTTGCTATGGGCCCAGATTGTATCGGCCTTCAATCCCGAAAGCGATGAAGCAGCCAAACTCATCGCCCACAGTGAAACCAACACTTACAACAAGACCTTTTACGATCCTTATGTGAATATGCTGCGTACGCAGACCGAAGCGATGTCAGCCGTTCTGGGAAGTGCCGATTCCATCACCGTAATGCCCTTCAACACCATCTTCGGAGAAACCAGCAAAATGGCCGAACGTATTGCCCGGAATCAGCAAATACTATTGAAAGAGGAATCGCACCTCGACAAAATCGCAGACCCGGCCGGAGGATCGTACTACATTGAAAATCTGACCGCATCGCTTGCTGAACATGCCTGGAACCTTTTCCTGGAAATACAGGATGCCGGTGGATTTGAACAAGCTTTGCGAAAAGGATTGATTCAGTCGGCGATCACAGAGATGGCTGCCAAACGCGATCAAAAGCTGGCCTTGCGACGCGAAAATTTACTGGGAACCAACCAGTTTCCCAATTTTACAGAAGTAGCGGAAAAGGAATTTGATGCATCGGTATTTGAACCCACTGACCTGACCGAAGAAGGAGCCGAAATAGAGACCTTGAAACTGTACCGGGGAGCCCAGCCATTTGAGCGGCTCCGGTATAAAACGGATATATTTGCCCGAACGCACAAACGCCCCGTGGCATTTATGCTGCCCATGGGAAATTTGGCCTTCCGGAAAGCCCGCGCCCAATTCAGCACCAACTTTTTTGCTGTTGCAGGATTTAAGGTCATTGACAACCTCGGTTTTAAATCTGCGGAAGAAGGAATCTCTGCTGCCCGGGAGCAAAAGGCCGACATCATTGTGGTTTGTAGCTCCGATGATGAATATGCAGAAATTGTTCCCCAAATCGCCGGAAAACTGGATAAGGAAATCCTGGTCGTGGCCGGCAACCCTTCCTGCAGAAGTGAACTGGAAGCCAAAGGAATTGAAAATTTTATCCATGTGAAAAGCAATATCCTGGAGGAACTCAAAAACTACCAGGAGAAATTGGGGATCTAAATTAAAAGAATCAAAACACAAAGACACTAAGGCACAAAGAATGATTTCAAAAACTGAAATAGAAAAAATTGGGAAAACAATTGTTCATTCTGCATTTGAAGTGCATAAGGAACTTGGACCTGGTTTGCTTGAATCGGTCTATGAAATATGTCTGGCACGTGAGTTAAAAAATCATGGCCTTTTGGTTGAAAGACAATTGAAATTACCCGTATTTTACAAAGGCCAGCAACTTGAAAAAGATTTTTTGATCGATTTGTTGATTGAACGAAACATCATCATTGAGTTAAAAGCCGTTGAAATGTTGCTTCCGGTTCATGAAGTTCAGTTATTGACATACATGAAACTGGCAGATATAAAACTCGGATACTTAATAAACTTTAATGTCTCATTAATCAAAAATGGCATAAAACGAAAAATAAACGGTTATTTCTAATCTTCGTGTCTTCGTGTCTTCGTGTTTAAAACAAAAAAAAAATGAAACCAAATTTTAAGAACATCAATATTAAAGATACCAGCAGAATACCTGCCGGTACATTTACCAATCAGGGAAAGGACTGGCTTACACCGGAGCGGATTCCGGTAAAGCCGGTATACACAAAAGAAGATTTGGAAGGTTTGGAGCATCTGGATTATGCTGCGGGACTTCCGCCGTTTCTTCGTGGTCCCTATTCGGCGATGTATGCCATGCGGCCATGGACCATCCGCCAGTATGCCGGTTTTTCCACCGCCGAAGAATCGAATGCATTTTACCGCCGGAACCTGGCTGCCGGTCAGAAAGGACTGTCGGTGGCATTTGATCTGGCCACACACCGCGGATACGATTCCGATCATCCCCGTGTGGTAGGTGATGTGGGGAAAGCAGGAGTGGCCATCGACTCCATCCTCGACATGAAACTATTATTTGATGAAATCCCCCTTGACAAAATGTCGGTTTCGATGACCATGAACGGAGCGGTCCTCCCCGTGATGGCATTTTACATTGTCACCGGCCTCGAACAGGGTGCTTCGCTTGAACAGTTATCCGGGACCATCCAAAACGATATTCTGAAAGAGTTCATGGTGCGGAATACCTACATCTATCCCCCGGAATTCTCCATGAAAATCATTGCGGATATTTTTGAGTTTACTTCACAGCACATGCCCAAATTCAATTCGATCTCCATCTCAGGATATCATATGCAGGAAGCGGGAGCTACTGCCGACATTGAGATGGCCTATACGCTTGCCGACGGGCTCGACTACCTGCGAACAGGCCTCAAGGCAGGTCTTGGCATAGACGCCTTCGCTCCCCGCCTGTCGTTCTTCTGGGCCATTGGGATGAATCATTTTATGGAAATTGCCAAGATGCGTGCAGCCCGGATGTTATGGGCCAAAATCGTGAAACAGTTCCATCCCCAAAATCCCAAATCCATGGCGTTGCGGACCCATTCCCAGACCTCGGGATGGTCGCTGACCGAGCAAGACCCCTTTAACAATGTTGGACGCACAGCCATTGAAGCCATGGCAGCAACACTGGGGCACACCCAAAGTCTGCATACCAATGCTTTAGATGAAGCCATAGCCCTGCCCACTGACTTTTCGGCGCGGATTGCCCGGAATACCCAGCTTCACCTTCAGATGGAGACGGAAATTATCCGGTCGCTTGACCCGTGGGCCGGCTCCTATTATGTGGAGTCATTGACCAACGACCTGGCCCACAAGGCCTGGGAACATATTGAAGAGGTAGAAAAACTGGGGGGTATGGCCAAAGCCATTGAAACCGGGGTTCCGAAAATGCGTATTGAAGAAGCAGCCGCCAGAGCCCAGGGAAAAATCGACAGCGGATCGCAGACGATCGTAGGCATTAACAAATACCGGCTCGATAAAGAAGATCCCATAGACATCCTGGATATCGACAATACCGCTGTGCGCAAGTCACAGGTGGAAAGACTCCAAAAACTCCGGGCAGAGCGCAATGAAAGTGATGTTCAGGAGGCCCTGCAGGCTATCACCAAAGCAGCTGAAACAGGAAAAGGAAACCTGTTGGCATTATCGATTGAAGCAGCCAAAAAACGGGCAACGCTGGGTGAAATATCCGAAGCCTGTGAAAAGGTAGCCGGAAGATACAAAGCAGTAATCAGAACAATAGAAGGCGTGTATAAATCAGAAGCACAAGGGAAAAGCGAGTTTAAAGAAGCGCAGAAGCTGGCGCAGCAATTTGCTGAAATGGAAGGCCGTCAGCCGCGGATAATGATAGCCAAAATGGGTCAGGATGGCCATGACCGTGGAGCCAAAGTAGTAGCCACCGGATATGCCGACCTGGGATTCGACGTGGATGTAGGCCCACTATTCCAGACACCGGAAGAAGCCGCCAAACAGGCCGTGGAAAATGATGTGCATGTGCTCGGTGTTTCTTCACTTGCTGCCGGCCATAAAACGCTGGTCCCGGCAGTGATCGCTGAACTCAAAAAAATGGATCGCGAAGATATCATGGTCATTTGCGGCGGGGTTATCCCGTCACAAGATTACCAATTTCTTTACGATGCGGGAGCGGTAGCCATCTTCGGCCCCGGTACCAGCGTCGCTGCTGCAGGTAAAAAAATCCTGGAAATCCTGATTGAAGCCTGGAAAGAAGCGGAATCGGGTGAATAAGGGAAACACAAAACAATACAAAGTTTCCCAAACCGTCGGCGTCGCTTGAAGCGACACCGACGGCTGGATTCATTTGAAATTCGTCATTGACTGAATAACACCAAAGGAACCGTTCTGTAAAGAAAAGACCGGTTCCCTTGCTAACGATTCGTAATTCGTAATTCGTAATTCGTAATTCGTAATTCGTCATTGACTTCACGTTTCTCACTTTCCTTTCGCAATATCAATGCTCATGCGCTGGCCTTTATATTTGGCATTTTGAAAGGATTTCAGGATGGCCTTCTCATAGCGTTTATCCACTTCGAAGAAAGAAAAATTCTTCATCACTTCAATATCTCCTATCTCTGCACTTTCATCGGGAAGGTGCTGGTTGACGAGATCGATGATTTTACGCTTGTTGATGCCATTTTTCTTCCCCATATTAAAAAAGAAGCGGGAAAAATCATATTCTTTTCTTCCCCTCTTTTTACGGCCAACCTGGGTGCTTTTTTCTCTTTTCCCCCGGGAATAACGCGTTTCATCATGACTGGTACGCGTTTCATCGACATTGATATCCGGGGCATTTTCGTAATACTTCAAAAAACGGTTAAACTCCAGTAAAACAAAATGCTTGATTAAATCTTCGCGCTCAAGCCAGGCCAGTTTTTTATAGATAACCGGCAAAAATTCAGCAATCTGTTCTTCATTTACCTCCACCTTTTCAACGCCGTCGATGAGGTTAAAAAGTTGCTTTTCACAAATTTCTTTGCCGAGGGGAACAGGTTTCTGAATAAACTTCTTGTTCACTTTCCGCTCCACCTGACGCAACTTTCCTTTTTCACGCAAATGGATCAGCGTCACTGAAATGCCGCGTTTCCCTGCCCTGCCGGTTCGTCCGCTCCGGTGAATGTAAACTTCCGGGTCATCCGGAAGGTTGTAGTTGATCACATGGGTAAGATCATTCACATCCAGACCGCGAGCTGCCACATCGGTGGCCACAAGCATCTGTAAGTGTTTGGTTCTGAATTTACGCATCACCTGGTCGCGCTGGGCCTGGGAAAGGTCGCCATGCAATGCATCGGCATTGTAGCCGTCCTGCATGAGTTTATCGGCCACCTCTTTCGTCTCAGCGCGGGTACGGCAAAAAATAATGCCATAAATATGCGGATTTATGTCCGCGATGCGCTTCAGCGCAATGTACCTGTCGCGGGCATGAATCAGATAATAGTGGTGTTCCACATTTTCAGCACCCGTATTTTTCTTACCTACAGCAATTTCAAGCGGATTTTCCATGTACTTTCCGGCAATGGAAACAATCTCTTTGGGCATCGTGGCTGAAAAGAGTAATGTCTGTTTGTTCGCAGGAGAGGTCTCCAGGATGGCATCAAGGTCGTCTTTAAACCCCATGGAGAGCATTTCGTCGGCTTCATCCAAAACAAGCCAGCGAATCTCATTTACCCTCAGCTTTTTGCGCTTTATCAAGTCGAGCGTTCGGCCAGGGGTTCCAACAACAATCGAAACCCCTTTGTCCAATTGCTTTATCTGTTTTTGAATATCGGCGCCCCCGTAAACCACTCCAATTCTAATGTGGGGTAGGTGCAGGGCAAAGTCCGACAGGTCCTGGGCAATTTGCATCGCCAATTCACGGGTAGGGCTTAAAATAAGCGCCTGGGGATGATTGGCTGAACCATCGATTTGCTGAATAATGGGGACTCCAAAGGCAGCGGTTTTGCCGGTTCCTGTCTGAGCCAGCGCCACCATATCTTGTTTCGATTTCAGTAAAAATGGAATTGTTTTTTCCTGGATGGGTGTGGGTCTCTCAAACCCCAGCTCTCCAATGGATTGCTGAATTTCAGGGTTGAGGCCCATTTCATTAAATAAGGTCATTCATTCTTTTGTAAAAATTGGGGGGCAAAGGTAATCTTTTTAAATGAATTTCAGGGATTTATCCTATTTTCTTTAAGGGATTAACAAATTCATCATTTTGCGATTCTCTTTACGGAACTTCTCAGGAGACTCATCCAAAAACTGCGAGTCATCGGAAGAGTAAGTCTCAACCAACTGCGCCCCGTCATTGCGAGAGGTGACTCAAAAAAATATTTTTGAGCATAATGAGAGAATGACAGATGAAATTTACCTGTCATTGGTAACGAACCGGACCAACAAATACCCCTGTCCCCAATCTCTCCGGAGGAGAGAAAATCCCCCCATTTGGGGGGGAATTAGGGGGGTCTTTAAGCCGCGACCTCGCCCTCCTACGGTAAACCTTCGGAGGGCGAAGCCCGATTGGATTAAAAAGAATAAATCTGA
>CAYTDH010000255.1:0-6922 GCA_964436325.1 uncultured Tangfeifania sp. | reverse complement strand
ATAATGAGGTAAATACCTTTAAAAATTAACAATTATAATGAGATGAAAAATACCTGAACCAGTTGAAAAAGGCAGGTTTCTCTGACAATGCCATACCGGATTGCACACTGGTTGTGGCCTACTTTAATTTTGTAAACCGGATTGTTATGGCCCTGGGCCTCGAAATTAATGAGGAGGAAATTTCGGGTTTCAGTTATTGAGATATTTTAACTTTTCGAAGATTCCCCCACTCAACAAAGTTGTTTAAACATCATTAAATATAACCAATAACCAATTTTGGGGTTTTTTTGTAAAATAGTGGCTAAAAAGCTAATGCCCTGTCATCTTTAAAATCTTACATTTTTGGATATTAACCCCATCCACCCTTTATTCAAAATCTTGTCAGGTTTTTTATTTACTACGTCTTATTACCCAAACAATTCATTTGAAAACTAAAAAACAGATAATTATGAAGCGAATTGCATTTTTAATTACGATGGTATTTATCGCATTTAAATCCTTTGGATTACTCGTACTAACAACAATTTTTATTCTTTCTGGATGCTCAGATAATGAGATGGTAAACCCGGGTGATTTCCCGGGTTCACAGGGGAATAACGGAGCTACGAATCAGGATGACACATGGTTAATCCCAAGAGATGAAATTCGCGACGGCGGACCAGGAAAGGATGGAATTCCGGCTCTAACCCGGCCCGAATTTGCAGGTGGAGGTGAGATCAGTTACCTTGATGATGATGATTTGGTGCTGGGATTTGTTGACGGGGATGATGTCCGTGCCTATCCTCATGCAATCCTCGATTGGCATGAGATCATTAATGATGAAACGGAAAACCATTCCATTGCAGTCATTTATTGTCCGCTTACTGGTACAGGAATTGGCTGGGATCGGATTGTTGACGAAAAGGAAACAACATTTGGCGTTTCCGGGTTGCTTTACAATTCCAATATTATTCCTTACGACCGGCAAACGGACAGCAATTGGTCGCAGCTTTTGAACCAGTCGGTTAATGGGTCTCTCGAAGGAACACCTGCCAAAACCTATAACTTGTTTGAAACAACCTGGAAAACATGGAGGCAGATGTATCCATCCACCAAAGTGGTCACTACACGGACAGGATACAGCAGGAATTATGACCGGTACCCCTATGGAAACTACAAAGTGGATGATAACCTGATTTTTCCGGTGAGCAATTCCGATGCACGTCTGAGACCCAAAGTAAGGGTTCTGGGAGTTATGATTGAAGGCAAAGCGAAAGCCTACAAATTTGATAAGACATTTGCCGGGAATAAAGTGATTGAGGATTTGTTTCAGGGTGAAAAACTGGTCGTTGTCAGTAATTCCTATGCCAATTTTATGGTGGCATTTAAACGGATTCAGGATGATGAAACAGAATTGAGCTTTGAAGCTGTCCAGGATAGCCTTCCTGTCATTCTACGCGACAATGAAGGAACGAGATGGGATGTTTTCGGCAGGGGAGTCAGCGGTCCGCGAAAAGGAGAGCAACTCGGGGAAGTTACCCAGATGATGGGATATTGGTTTGCTTTTCCGGCCTTTTACCCTGGTCTTGAACTAAAATAAGTTCCTGGTCTGGCGGTCTCCCTGCCCGACTGCGTTATTCAGGCAGGTAAACCGCTGACTTGGGGGTGCCGCCCCCCGGCGGTTAGTAACCATTGATTAACAAAATGCAGGGATTGGAATCCGCGCGTCCCGGAATGTGAGGAAACGTCATTATTCTTTGGCTTTTCACCATGTGATTTGAGTTAATCTGGTGAATCTTGCAATCAGTGAACCTGTTACTTTTTGTTTTATTATTGTTCTAAAGTTATCTGCTAAAACATAACAGGAATACAACATTTTGTAAGAACTGCTTAATTTTAATCTTTATATTTGTTTCAGAAAATGATAACAAATACTGCAAAATCAAGAAATGGGGTTCCTGTGCGATTGACCAGGGAAAGATGGGTGCATATTTCTACCGGGCACCCTGAGATGGCAGATTATTATTTCGAAATACTTGAGGCAATTGAAAACCCCGCTGTTATCTATAAAGGAACAAAAGGAGAGTTGGTTGCAATTAGCGGCGATGGCAACAATTCAGAAAAATTTATCGTTGTGGTATATAAAGAGACAAGTAAGGATGACGGGTTTGTTATAACTGCCTTTATGTCGAATAAAAAGCCATTTTTTGAAAAGAAAGAAATTGTATGGAAACAATAAAAGTTAATGAAGTAAGGAATATTCTGCCCTGGTTCTTAAAACAAAAAACCGTTTGGGCAAATTATGATGACGAAGCAGATGTGTTATATATGCATTTTAAAAAACCCAATCATGCTGACCACTCTGAAATGACTGACGATGATATTATTCTCAGGTACGAAAAAGGTGAGATTATTGGAATAACAGTTTTAAATGCAAGTAAAAAGTAAATCTGTTTTTTTGCAGATTCATTGTCTCTTTTCACCCAGCGACTTCAAGTCAACCAGGTAAGTTTATTTAACGCCCCCCCCGGCGGTAGTAACTATTGGTTAACAAAATGCGCGGATTGGGATCCGCGTGTCCCGGAATCCGCCGGATTCAAAATGTTCTTCTTTCACCTTGTCAGGTTTCATTTATTCCTTCGTAAAAATTAAAATAACAGGAGTGCGCGATTTCTGTACACAGGCTTTTGGCGAAAAAAGCCAGGTGGAAAAGGCGGGATTGCCTTTATTCCCGGAATACAAAAAGCATTCCAGCCTGTGCATCGTGTTTGCCGAAGGGTACCATGTCGTAACCATTTAATAAAAATGATAGAAAATTGTCAGGAACGCAAAAAGCTCCGACTATTTTCACAAACAAAAAGATAAAAAGACATTTTAAGAATAAATTCATATACCATTTAAAATTTGAAATCATGGAAAACAAAAGAAAAAATTTAGTTGCAGGCGCCATTTTCGCAGGAGCTCTGATTGCAGGAAGCAGTTTAAGTGCTAAAACCAACGATGCACTTTCATTTAATACCCTTGGCAGCGGAGCTGAATTGAGAAGTGAGTTGCTGGAGACCGGGAATGTCTCACAGTTCAGTTTCGAAGCCAAATGCGGTGAAAAGAGTGCTGAAAAGGAGTCAAAATCGGGCGAGGCCAAGTGTGGAGAAGGAAAATGTGGTGAAGGTAAAAAAGCCGAAGCCAAAAAAGAATCGAAATCAGGGGAAGCTAAGTGTGGAGAAGGAAAATGCGGAGGCGATGAAAAGAAAGCCGAAGCCAAAAGCGCCGAAGCTAAAAAGGAAGCAAAGAAAGAATCAAAGTCGAAAGAAGCAAAATGCGGAGAGGGAAAATGTGGTAACTAAGAAGTACCACTTTTTTTACCGGCATGTTATCAATGGCATGCCGGTTTTCGCTTTCTTCCGGGTGTTCACAAAAAACAAATGTTTATGATTGGAATAGGTTTCAGAAAAGATTTTGCCGATGAATTGCTTACAGATAACACGTTGCAGCCCGACTTTGTGGAGGTTGCACCGGAAAACTGGATGAACATTGGCGGTTATTGGAAAAGAGTATTTAAAAAGGTGAATGAAAAATATCCACTGCTTACGCATGGTTTGTCCCTTTCGGTGGGTAGTCCCGATGCGTTGGATTACGAATTTCTTGGCCGGATTAAAAATTTCATTGGCGAGTATCAGCCGCGGATTTATTCAGAACACCTTAGTTTTACCAAAGCCGATAATGCTCACATGTATGATTTACTGCCCATTCCGTTTACCGGCGACGCTGTAAAACATGTGGGGCAGCGGATTCGTCAGGTACAGGAATTCCTGGAACAAAGAATCGCCATCGAAATTGTGAGTTACTACACACCGGTAGCTGCAGAAATGACTGAACTTGAATTTATAAATGCGGTTATCGATGAGGCGGATTGCGACTTGTTGCTCGATGTAAACAACATTTATGTGAACGGCTTCAACCACAATTACAACGCAGAAAAATTCATTGAACAACTGCCATTAGACAAGGTAGCATACATTCACATGGCTGGTCACGAAAAAGTAGCCGACGACCTGATTATCGACACCCATGGGCAACCCATTATCGACCCGGTTTACAAGTTGTTTGAGCACACCGTTTCGCTGCTAAACAAAGATGTTCCCGTATTGCTCGAGCGCGATTTCAACATTCCCGAAATGGAAGAATTGCAAAAAGAAATCGATACCCTGCGTTCCATCAAGAAGAAAAATTTAACAATTCAAAGGCATGTATCACAAAACAGCGTCCTATAAACACCAGAGCAGCCTGGCCAACTATTGCCGTACCGGCGAATACACGCCAATTCCCGGCGTTAAAGATAAAAATATTGGCCGTTACAGGCAGTTGATATTTAATGTGGTAAACGGTAGCCTGCAGTCGGCTTACCCACTTACATACAACCTGTTGGATAAAGATGAGTGGCACGACCTGGCGCACACCTTTTTCAGTTCGCACCGTTGCCAGTCGCCACTGGTTTGGGAGATGCCCAAAGAACTCTACGAATTTGTTGTGGAAGAAAACTACCACCTGTTAAAAAATTACCCTTTTCTGTCAGACCTTCTTTTATTCGAATGGAAAGAAGTGGAAGTTTACATGATGGAAGACATTGAACCTTACCCCTTCACCGGGGAAAAAGATCACCATGCCGGGCTGGTACTGAACCCCGAAATTCAGGTTCTTTCGCTCGAATACCCGGTTCACCTTAAAAATGCAACAGAAATTACCGAAGCCGACAAAGGACACTATTTTGTCAGTCTTCACCGGGAGCCCGAAACCGGACGCGTACTATTCACCAACATGCAATTGGCCCATGTGCAAGTGATAGAAAGACTGGCTGAGAAGCCGGTGACTTTTGAGGAGCTGCTGAATATATTCCTCCAATATGCAGCCGAGGATATAGCCCGCAAGGCCCTTCGCGATTTTGTGCATGCTTCACTCAGTTCAAAACTGATTTTAGGGGAGGCCATTATCCATTCATCCGTCATCAATTAGCCGAATTAATTCCTGTTTTGTGTCAGGGAAACAACGTCGACACGACTAATATAAAAAATAAATAAAAACGATATTAATTTTAAATGCCATGAAACGATTAACAATTTTATTAAGCAGCATAGTGCTTCTTGTTCTGTCAGCAACATTGAGTCAGGCTGACGACAGGTTCATCAGATAAAACGAAACCACTTGAAGAAAACACAACCGTTGAGGTAAAAGGAAACACGGTAAAAGCCACCACCGAGTTTTACCTGACACTGGCCGATTTTGGAATTACTTTCGACGAAGGAGAAATGGTTTCAGAAAAAATTGCCAAAAAGGTTTTCAGACCGACTGTTGCACCAAGTGTTTATGAGTTGGGAGAAAAAAAAGTGGGTTTCCCGAAAGATAAAATAGCAGGTGGGTCATGGATTGCCGCCAACAACAAAGGGCGTTTATGTTGCCTGTTAAACGGTGCTTTTGTGGCTCACGAAAAAAAGCCAACCTACGTGCAAAGTCGTGGAAATATTCTGATTGAGATTGCTTCAACACGAAAATCTCCATACCAGTATTTTGCTGAAAAGGATTTTTTGGAAGTTGAACCATTTACCATTGTTTCAGTAGAAAACAGCAACGGCGGAATCAGCCATTTCAGTGAATTTATCTGGGATGGCGTACAAAAACATTTCAGACTGCTTAATCCTGACGAACCACAAATCTGGTCGTCGGTAACCCTTTACAGCAAACAAAACCGCGATTTGCGCCAGCAATGGTTCAGTCGTTTTTTAGAGCAGCATAACGGGAGCTTGTCGCCCGAAAGTATTCTGAGTTTCCATGCAGGCAAACATACCGATGACCGGTCAGTGAACCTTGTTATGGAACGCGAAGACGGATTAAAAACCGTGAGCATTACACAGGTACTTCCTGAAAACGGAAAATTCAGGATGCATTATTTCGACTTGCACAATCAGCAAAATACCAGTCTAAAAATATGAGCCGCAAGCAAAAACATACCGGATTTGCCATTGCCATTGCCTGGCCCGAAACGTGGTGCAAACAGGCAGGTGCCTGGTACGATGGGTTTATAAACCACATCGGCATCAGCAAACACCACTATTACAAAGTAGGACATGCCGCACTAATTTTAATTGACGACAAAACCGGCAGGTGCCAATATTTTGATTTTGGCCGTTACCATACACCTTTTCAGCATGGACGCGCCCGCAACGAGAAAACCGACGACGGATTGAAAGTAAAAACCATAGCAAAGATTTCTTCCGACAAAAAACAGATTTTAAATTTCAAAGAAATCTTAACCGAATTGCAGCAAAACCCCGAATGTCATGGCGAAGGGAATATCCACGCGTCGTATGGCCGTATAAATTTTGAAAAAGCGTTGGCAAAAGCTGAAGCCATGCAACTGCAAAGTCCCATAAAATACGGGCCGTTTCGATACGGTGGAAGCAATTGTTCACGCTTTGTAAACACGGTTATCAGGGCAGGGGAAGCATCTTGGTTGGCAGCTTTTAAACTGAACTATTTAGTGCCGCTCAAACCAACTCCATTAAATAATGTACATTCGTTTCCGAATAAAACTATCCTTCCAAAATTATTGTCGTTTTCGTTTACACCAAAACCCATTTCAGATAAAAGCAAATTAAACGGTACACTGCCCGAACCTAAACGGGCAGCCGGAATTCCTCAAAATGCGCAGTGGCTGGCTGGCGAAGGCGCAGGTTCGTGGTTTACAATCAGCCAATTAAAAAATGAAAAATATGCCGTTTCGCGCTTTGCTCCCGATGCAAAATTGGAATGTGAGGGAGAATTTATCATCAGCAACAACCAACCATTTAATATAGAAAAACCTTACCGCTTCGATTTTTTGAGCCATTGCAGAAAAATAAAAATCAGGCAAAATAACGTTTTAATTGAATTGGAAAGAGTTGAACAGACA
>CAYTDH010000254.1:0-6991 GCA_964436325.1 uncultured Tangfeifania sp. | reverse complement strand
ATGCGCCTTTAATGCATTCTATCGCCTTAAGGATTTCCTTTTTTTTCCCGGGAATTAATTAAATTCATTCTTTCTAAAAAAATACTAATATTTGTATTTCAAAATTACAGGATATGGTGGGAAGAAATTTTTGTTTACTCCTTGCCGTCGTTTCATTGATGGCTGCTTCATGTACTCAGAATAAAAATCAACAAGTTGCAGAAAACGGTTATTCCGGCTCCGAAAGTTGTATTCAATGCCACGAGCGTTTTTATGAACTGTGGGCGCCTTCATTTCATGGGAAGGCCATGCAGCCTGTGAATGCCGGTTTTGTGAAGGAGTATGGGCTCCCCACCAGCGAGCCCATGAATATTGAAGGCAAATTTTATCAGGTGACGTATGAAGATTCAGCCATGGTCATGCTCGAGAAAGAAAATGATGAGTTGTTGAATAAATACACCCTGGAATGGTCGTTGGGGGGAAGAAATGTTTTTACCTTCCTGGTTCCCCTCGACAAAGGAAAACTTCAAACCATACCTTTGGCTTATGATATGAACCGCCAGAGTTGGTTTAACTATCCCGAGTCGGCAGTGCGTCACTTTGTGGATGCTGAAGAGGCAGACGAGGCCTTGCCCTGGCGCGACAGGATGTATACCTTTAATACCGGATGTTACAATTGTCATGTCAGTCAGATATCTTCCAATTTTGATCTGGAAACAGAGACGTACCAGACAACCTGGAAAGAGGCGGGGATTAACTGCGAAACCTGTCATGGTCCGAGTGCCGAACATGTCAGGGTTTGCCTTGAAGCAGAAGAAAGAGGAGAGGTTCCCGAAGATTTAAAGATTCTCGTAACCAGCACCTTTACTCCGGAAGAACACAATTCCTCCTGTGCTCCCTGTCATGCCAAAGGCAGTCCGATTACTGAAAATTATGTGCCCCCTGAACCTTATTATGATCATTTTAACCTGGCAACCCTTGAAGACCGTGATTTTTATCCCGACGGGCGTGACCTGGGAGAAAATTATACCATGACGGGCTGGGAGATGAATACCTGTAAAATTGAGAGTGATATGCATTGCGTGACGTGTCATACTTCCAGTGGGCGGAACCGTTTCAGTGAAAATCCCAATCAGGCCTGTACTTCATGCCACGAAGACAAGCAAGGAGGGGGACTGGTGGCCCACACGATGCATCAACCCGACAGTGAAGGTTCGGTGTGTGTGAACTGTCATGTTCCCAGCCGTGAATTTGTCGGTCATTTTATTCGAAGCGACCATTCTTTCCGTCCCCCGATGCCGGAAGCGACCATAAAATTTGGATCGCCAAATGCCTGTAATCAATGCCACGACGATGAATCCCCGGAATGGGCCAATGAAATCGTGAAAATGCGGGCCAATGGCGATTATCAGGAAGAAACCCTTTACTGGGGACAACTCATCAAAGAAGCCAGGGAAGGAGAGTGGAGCCGCCTGGATGAAATGCTTGATATTATCCGGGAAGACCGCTACAACGAAGTGGTGGTTACCTCTTTTATCCGCCTGCTGGCCAATTGCCCTGATGAGAAAAAGTGGGAAACTGTTTTTGCTGCCATGAAGGAGAATAAATCTCCCCTGGCACGCGCTGCAGCAGCATCTTCTTTAAACGGAAATTTGTCGGAGGAAGCCAAAGAGGCACTGGTTGTTGCTGCGGCAGATGAACTGCGACTCGTGCGTGTTTCGGCCGCTGCTTCGCTGGCAGGTTTTGAAGAGGCCCGTTTTTCTGAAGCTGAAAACCAGATTGTTGATAAGGCTACCGATGAATACCTCAAATCGATGGTGGCCCGGCCCGATGACTGGAGTTCGCATTATAACCTTGGAATATACCATCAGAATCAGGGGAATCCCAATAAGGCCCTTGCTTCCTACGAAACGGCAGTCAGACTCTACCCTGAATCGCTGATGCCCCTCATCAACAGCAGTGTGTTGTACTCTTATATCGGAAACAATTCCAAAGCCGAAGAAAATCTGAAGAAGGCCGTTGAAATTGATCCTGATAATGAAGCGGCCAACCTGAATCTCGGGCTTTTGCTTGCTGAACAGGGAAAATTGCAGGAGGCGGAGAAGGCGCTGAAAGCTACGCTTGCGTCTAATCCGGAGCAGGCAGTGGCGGCCTATAACCTCAGTGTGATTGTTTCCCAAAGCAATATGGGCGAAGCCCTGAAATACGCACAGGTTGCCGCAGAAGCGCAGCCTGAAAATCCAAAATATGCCTATACACTGGCCTATTACCAGATGGAAAACGATCAAAAGAGTATGGCTGAAAAGACCTTAAAGCAGTTGATTGCCAATCATCCACAGTATTTGAGTGCTGTAAGTTTCCTGGCAGATATTTACATGAGGGACGGCCGGATGAAAGAGGCGGAGACTTTGTATGAAAAAGCGCTCCAAACCGAAGGAATTTCTCCATCCGATAAGCAAGCTCTCCAACAGGCCCTGAACAGCATCCGGAATGCAGGATAATTTTTCAGGAATTGTTGAACCTTATTCTCTGGTGTTCGTTTTTCACTAAAATTTGATGTTATGCTGATTGTTATTTCACCCGCTAAATCGCTCGATTTTGAGACCCCGCTCCCGATAAAGGAGTATACCACTCCTGACCTGCTTGATGAAGCCAAAAAACTGGCCGGTGAACTCCGGAAACTCAATGCCGGAGAGGTGGCCGGTTTAATGGGGATTTCTGCCAGACTGGGAAACCTTAACTATGAGAGGTTTCAGACCTGGCATACGCCTTTTTCCCCCGAAAATGCCAGGCAGGCTGTTCTTGCTTTTAACGGGGATGTCTATTCCGGCCTGGATGCCTGGTCGCTGAGTGAGGATAAATTGAAGGAAGCTCAGAAATACCTGCGGATATTGTCGGGATTGTATGGCGTTTTAAAACCTCTTGATTTGATGCAACCCTACCGCCTGGAAATGGGAACTAAATTTGGTTACAGCAAGGCCAAAAACCTCTACGAATTCTGGGACGGTAAAATTACACCCAAAATACAGGAAGCCATTGATCAATCGGGGAGCAAGATTCTTGTGAACCTTGCATCCAATGAATACTACAAAAGCATCGATGTCGATAAGCTCGATGCCCAAATTGTTACCCCTGCTTTTAAAGACATGAAAAACGGGAAGTACAAAATGATTTCCTTCTATGCCAAAAAAGCACGGGGGATGATGACGCGGTTTATCATTGAAAACAGTATAGAAAATGCTGAAGACCTGCAGGCGTTTGATTCCGGAGGCTACCAATTTAACCCGCGATTGTCAAAACCCGGAGAACCGGTATTTACGAGGGGGTAGGAAAAGATTATCCTCAGATAAGATATTATCCACAGATAACACAGATAGACACAGATAAGAAAAATTTATCCACAGATAACACAGATAGACACAGATAATAGTCAATTATCCACAGATAACCCAGATAAGAAAATTTTTCCACAGATGACACAGATGACACACAGATGCACACAGATAAGAAAAAACTGGTGTCTGATTTAAAGTAATTTTCATGAAGTAGATTCCCCATTTTATTGGATTGCGTTAAGAATGATCGTGTTTAATGGTACAAGGCTCTATGCTCAAAAGCCTTTCATTGGCAGTCCCCATCCAAAATTTTTTGGACATGATGAGAGTAATGACAATGACAGTAACTGTCATTTCGACGAGCTTGCGAGGAGAAATCTGTTGATTCAAGAGATTTCTCCTCCTGCGTCGTCGAAATGACAACCGAGTGCGCATTTCATAACTATCTTGTTATGAGTTGTTTGTAAAAATCTATCATTGCCAACGTCAGTGAGTTAATTATCGCCCGAAGGGCAAATCATCCCGAGCAAAGTGAGGCCAATAACGCGAAGTCCTTTTCTAATGTTCCACTTTGCCCGACCACTCATCGAGCCATTCCTGCACACGGTTTTGCGGAATTTCCAATTTCCGGGAAACGGGTTTATGGTCCGGATATCCTCCAACCTCCTCCTGACTGTCGATAATCCGGCCGCGGCCCTTTTGAACACTTTCAATGATTCTCCTGTCGATGGGATCACGGTCGGCAGGCCGAGCCCCGGCATTTTCCAACACAAAATCTTTCACTGTAGAAGCATCGCGTTGCGAATTCACCGGGAAAGGGAACTTATTGGCCAAATGAAAGGAACCCGTGCTGATTGGCAAATCATTTTTATTCCCTTCGATACGGTTATCTTCCAAAAATAACTCCGCATGATCTCCGTAAATAAATGCCTTTACCCGGGTGTCCCGGCCGGGGATCAAAACATTTCCAACGATGGAAATCCGCGCTTGTGGAGGATCTGCATGGCCCTCCCATTCCTGCTTAACCCAATGAGTATGTATTGCCTGATTCCCGGGGTTGTAAATAAGATTATGGGCGATAATACCCGTGGCTGCTGTTTTAAAATAGGGATTCCGGTTATGGTTGTGGGCAAACAGATTCCCGGCTATTTTAATATACCGGCAATTATCGTGAATGAGACTCCCTTTGGAATGCTCCCCCTTTTGATGGCTTGAATGGCTCAGGCCTTCAGCAATCAGGCAGTTGGAAATGGTCACCCTGTGCGATGTGTTTTCAGGTCCTTCAAGTCTTGCCCCGGAAGCACTGATATTCTCATCCACCGCCCAGGTAACCGAACAGTGATCGATAAGAATATTATACGCATCTCCACCGGAGGTACTGATACCATCGGGTTCCCAGCCGCTTCGTTTAGGTTCACCCGCATCGCCGGGTCTGACGCTGATATGCTTTACAATAACATCGTGCGTCTGGATAGAAATACCACCACGAATAAAGGTTATTCCAGGAGAGGGAGCGGTCTGCCCGGCAATGGTCAGGTAAGGATTATCGATGACAATGCCATGTTTATTCAGGTCAATGACTCCGGCAACCTCAAAGACAACAATGCGCGGGCCGCTTTTCTGAACAGCATCCAAAAAGGACCCCGCTCCTTCGCGGTTCAGATTGGTAACTTTTACAATCGCTCCTTCTGCCCCACCCCGGGTATCGGCAAATCCTTTTTCCGGGTGAAAACCCTCCCTCTCATGATCCAAAAAAGAAAGGGAATACCCGGGAAAAACATTCCCTAAAATAATGACCGTAAATAAGATGCGGAAACAATACAAATTCATTTTTTTTGTTAAAATTATTAAAATATCAAAAATAATTTGCCAGGTTTCAGGAATATTTTTATATTTAATATGCAATGCGTTCTGCATTGCTTGTGTGTTTGGGGGTTAACTAAAGGGTAGCTATTAAGCTGCCCTTTTTCCTTTTTAAGCAATTTTTGTTATTAATGACTTAAAGGAATATAGATATTTAAAGATTTTTATGGAATACCCGGGCAGCCCGCAATCGGGTTGCCCGGAATATGAACAGAATTAAACCTCCAACATGATTATTCTATATTCAATTGTCCTTTGTTATCGGCATCAGATATTTTACGTACTTTGGTTGTTCCGCCCCCTTTCAGTGTCAATTCAACCGGATTGTTTGTTTTCCAGGCTCCCCTGGTAAAATCAGGAATCTCAATGGGTTGCGAACCGTTTGCAATTGACCATTCACTAAGCGGAGTAATGCAACTCCAGGATGCAGCATCATAAACATCCATATCCATGGGCAATCCATTGCGCAGACAATCAATCAGGCGCCAGTCCATAATAAAATCCATACCACCGTGACCACCAACTTTTTTTGCCATTTCTCCTACCCTTCGCACAATTTCGGGAGTATATTTCTCCTCGAGCTCTTTCATTTTGGCTTCATCGGCTACCTCATGTCCAAATGCAATATGCTTCAACGGCCATTTTTGCGCAAAACATTCGGTACCGCTAAGCATATGAATTCTTGAATAAGGCCGGGGAGAGCTAACATCGTGCTGAATCATAATTGTCCTGCCCCTATGGGTTCTGATGAGCTGAATATCCATGTTCCCGCGCATATTCCAGCCGACAAATTGTTCAAAAAACGGATCCTCTTTCGCTTTTTCCTTAATCCGGTTTTTTAGGGTAAAATCATCCGTCATCATAGCAGTAAGGTAGTCCATTTTATCGCCGCGATTGATATTCATTGCCTGACAAATGGGGCCAAGACCATGTGTGGGATAAACATTCGCTTTACGTTTACTTTCATACAACCTCCACATTTTGGTATAA
Organism: uncultured Tangfeifania sp.; assembly: GCA_964436325.1. Taxonomy (GTDB): domain Bacteria; phylum Bacteroidota; class Bacteroidia; order Bacteroidales; family Prolixibacteraceae; genus Tangfeifania. The sequence continues at coordinate 824 of CAYTDH010000254.1, read as the reverse complement.
GCACCATCGCTCATTTGCTGGTCCTTTGGTTTGTTGAAGTGCCAGTAATCCAGATCGTGAATGTATGCACCTTCACCATGGATTAAATCGCCAAAAGCGCCCTGTCTGGCCATATTCAGGGTTAGCAGTTCAAAGAAATCGTAACAGCAGTTTTCGAGGATCACACAATGTTTGCGGGTGCGTTCTGATGTTTCTACAATATCCCAGCATTCGTCCATGGTTTTTGCAGTGGATACTTCAATCGCAGTATGGCAGCCACCTTCCATAGCAGCGAGCCCCACTGGAACATGCCACTCCCAGGGAGTAGCAGTGTACACTAAATCGACCAGTCCGCTGTCACAAAGCTTTTTAAACTCATAATCACCACCTACAAACTCTTTTGCCTGAGGAAGCCCGGCATCGGCCAGTATTTTTTGTGCTCCATCCACGGCAGCCTGCCTGATATCGCAAAACGCCGTAATTTCCACCCCCTCGATATGTGTCATTCGCTTAACAGCTCCTGCTCCACGATCGCCGATCCCCACAAAACCAATTCTCACCGTATCCAGTTTGGGTGCAGCATAGCCACACATATTGAATTTCATTTCAGGATTGCGCGCTGCTGCTTTCCTGATTTCCTTCAGCTTCTCTTTTCCTGCCGGTGCCGATGATGCTACCAAAGGGGTGGCCGCCACAGCTCCGGATCCGATAGCCATTTTTTTTAAAAATGCTCTTCTGTCTGTCGTCATTGTAATTCAATTATTGATTTATCGTAATTTACTCATGTTTCATTTGTGGCCCCGAGCCCTCTTTTGCGCATATCCTGCTCTTCACAGACCTGTTGT
>CAYTDH010000253.1:0-7019 GCA_964436325.1 uncultured Tangfeifania sp. | reverse complement strand
CACTGAATAATTCGATACATAGACCGGGGCACGGTTATGCAGCATCCATCGGAGGGAATAGAGCATCATACCATCACAACCTCTTTGCAAATGCTGCAGGAAGGAATCCCAGTGTATCAGCAGGATATGAAGGGTTTGGCCAAATTTTTGATTTTAGCAACAACGTAGTTTTTAACTGGCAGAGCAGAACCTGTGACGGGAAACCAGAGATGGTCAATTTTGTCGGTAATTACTACAAACCCGGGCCAGCTACTCAAGAAGATCGCAAACGAAGGCTGGTGCAGATCGAGGATGCATCCAGGTACGGCTATAGCTCTAAATGGTATATCAGCGAAAACGTTATTGAAGGACATCCGGAAATTCTACAGGATAACTGGAGTAATGGTGTCGTTTTCGATGACGGAACAAGCATGAATAAGAACAGAAGCCATACACCATTCGAGAATGGAGGATATGAAGTCCGTGATGCTGATGAAATCTATGAGGAAGTGCTTGATCATGTGGGTGCTGTTTTACCTGAAAGAGATATTATTGATGAACGAATTATCCGGGAAGTCAGAACAGGAGAAACTACTTATGGTGATGGAATGATCGACCGTGTCGATCAAACCGAAGGATGGCCGGAACTCAAAAGTTCACCAGCACCTGCCGATTCAGATAATGACGGTATACCCGATGAATGGGAAAAGCAAAATGGATTAAATTCATTGAATCCTGCAGATGGTAACCAGGACAGAAATGGCGATGGTTACACAAATCTTGAAGATTATCTGAATGAACTTGCTAAATAATAAATAATAACCGTTTATATGGTACCACTTTTAAATACTACTGGCGTTTCCAATGGTCTTCACATTATAGATTACATAATAATTCTAATCTCTCTTGCCGGTTCCTTATACATTGGTTTCTATTTTTCGAAAAATCAAAAATCCACCAAAAAATATTTTGCAGCCGATGGAAAAATTCCGGCCTGGGCTATTGGGATGTCAATTTTGGCAACATTGGTAAGCAGTGTTACCTTCCTTGCATATCCCGGCGAAGGTTTTTCAAACAACTGGATTTTATTGGTGCAGGGATTAATGGTTCCGCTTGTTTTACTGGTTATTATCTGGGGGATTGTTCCTTTGTATCGAAATGTTATCGGAATCAGCGCTTATGAATATTTTGAAAGAAGGTTCGGGTATTTTGCACGACTTTACAGTTCACTTGGATTTATCCTCGCACATTTTTCGAAAATGGGTACGGTTTTTTACCTTTTAGGGCTGGCCATTGCCAGTTTGCTTGGCTTCGATACGCTCACGGTAATCTGGATTTTAGGCATTCTTATAATTGTAATTACACTTCTTGGTGGGATTGAAGCTGTAATCTGGCTCGATGTAGTTCAGGGATTTTTGCTCATTGCCGGAGGAATTATTGCTTTATTGGTTTTGATTTATAAACCTGAAGGTGGCCCTGCAGCCATTTGGCAGGTGGCAAAGGAAAACGGAAGAATTGGCTTTGGTCCCTTCGACTGGGATTTCGTAAACCTTACCTTTTGGGTGATGGCAATCAACGGGGTGTTTTACGCAATCCAGAAATATGGTACCGACCAAACTGTGGTTCAACGTTATCTTGCTGCCAAATCAAACAGGGATGGTATTAAAGCTTCGTTAATTGGGGTTTTACTGAGTGTTCCGGTCTGGGCTTTATTTATGTTTATCGGAACGGCTTTATTTGCTTTTTATAAATTATCGCCCGGGGCTTTATTGCCTGACGGCATAAAAGCCGATGCAGTCTTTCCTTTTTTTATCATGCAGGAATTACCGGCTGGTATTACCGGTCTTATCATTTCTGCGCTGATAGCGGCTGCCATTTCAAGCCTCGATTCTGATTTAAATTGCCTATCCGCGGTGCTTTCCGAAGATTTCTATGGCAGAATCAAGAAAAATGCAGTTGATTCACAAAAACTTGTTTTTGGCAAGGCGATGGTGGTTGCTTCTGGTGTTATGGCATTGCTGGTCGCTACTTTATACGTTGAGCTTGGAGGACAAGGCGTACTTGGAATTGTCTTTGGATTGTATGCCATTTTTTCCGGCGGTATTGCCGGGATGTTCCTACTCGGACTTTTTTCTGTCAGAGCAAATAAGAAGGGACTTTACACCGGAATTGCAGCTTGCGTGGTTTTCACCGGATATGCTATCCTGACTTCAACTAAAACAGACGGTAATTTAATTCTGGATCTAGGTAAATTCAACTTTTCGCAACACAAATACATGCTAGGAGTATACAGCCACCTGATCTTGTTTGGAGTAGGCTACCTGGCCAGCTTTTTATATAAAAAACAGGAAGTTGACAAAAACCTTACTTATTATGGCTGGTCTGGAAAAAATAGAAACACCAAAAAATAAAAAGCTTCAGGTAATTTCGTACTTAAAATTTAATACTATGAATGATTTATCACGAAGGGCATTTATAAAAAATACTAGTGCTGTAGGTGCGGCATCAGTTGTAGCACCAACGATTGTATCTGCAAAGGTTTTTGGTGCAAATGACCGAATCAATGCTGCTGTTTTAGGTCTTAACGGCCGGGGTAGTTCACATGTGTCGGGTTTGATGAAGCAGGATAATGTTCAGGTTACAGTTCTGTGTGATCCGGATATGAATGTGCTTACGAAAAGACAGAAAGAATTCAGGGATAAATATGACGATAATGTTCAACTGGAACAGGACCTTCGTCGTGTCATGGATGACAGTGAAATTGATGTTGTAAGTATTGCAAGTCCAAATCACTGGCATGGATTATCTGTTATCTGGGCTTGCCAGACAGGCAAAGATGCCTATGTTGAGAAGCCAGGATCACACAATATCTGGGAGGGTCGCAAAATGGTTGAGGCAGTGCAAAAATACGACCGTATTGTTCAACATGGCGTGCAGTTGCGCAGCTCCCCGGCTGTAAATGATGCTATTAAATTGTTGCGCGAAGGCTATATAGGAAGGGTTTATATGGCCAGGGGACTCGTTTTTCGTTGGAGGGGAAGTATTGGTGACAAAGGATTTTCTCCAATACCTGATGGCCTTGACTATAACTTATGGACTGGTCCTGCACCAATGCGGCCATTTACTGAAAACCTGGTTCACTACAATTGGCATTGGCACTGGGATTATGGTAATGGTGATGTTGGTAACCAGGGAATACACGAAACCGATTTGTGTATGTGGGGTCTCGATGTTGGTTTTCCGACCAAAATTACTTCTATGGGTGGTAAATTTTTATGGGACGATTGTAAAGAAGTGCCTGAAGTATTGACATCAGTCTATCACTATCCTGATGAAGATAAAATAATTCAGTTTGAAGTAAGACCATGGTGTACAAATGAAGAAGATGGAGTTACAGTTGGAAATATATTTTATGGAGAAAAGGGTATACTGGTGGTGGACGGATATAATAAATTTAAGACTTTTCTCGGAAAAGAAAGGCAACCAGGTATTAGTGGCGATGACGGTGAAAAAACAGCCACAGGTATGGACCGCGGTGCAGGAGGTACCGAAGGACATTTTGCAAACTTTATTGAGGCCGTCAGAAAACATGACTCCAGTATTTTAAACGGTCCGGCTGAAACAGCTCATCTGTCTTCTGGTTTGGCCCATCTAGGAAATATTGCTTATAGATTGGGAAGAGTATTAACATTTAATCCTGATTCTGAACAATTTGTAAATGATCCTGAAGCAGATAAAATGCTGACCAGAAATTATCGTGAGGGCTTTATTGTTCCGGAAGTAGTTTAATAATATACATAGGTAACAGAACAGGAGCAATCATTGCTAATTGCATCGGTTCAATGCTATTATCAACATCAATTTTGAAAAATGAAAAGAAAAATAGTTTTAATATGCATGGTTTTAGGGGGGGCATTACTCTTCAGTAGTTGCACAGGCAGGGAAAAAGTAGCACTTAAGGTAAATGAAGGTGCAAAGAAGATAGATGTGACAATTGAAGGGAAGCTGTTTACATCATATATCTACCCTGAAAATATAATGAAACCAGTTTTGTGGCCAGTAGTATCACCAGCTGGAAATACATTGACGAGAAGTTACCCGTTAATGATAAAGGAGGGAGAAAGATCAGATCATCCCCATCATGTTGGTGTTTGGTTTAACTACGGAGATGTCAATGGATTGGACTTCTGGAACAATTCAGAAGCTATTCCGTCTGAAGAAAAGCAGAACTACGGGACAATTTATCATCGCTCAATAGATAAATTGGAAAACGGAGAAGGTAAAGGAAGCCTCGAAATTTCAGCCGACTGGAAATCGCCTGAAAATATAGTATTGTTGGAAGAACATACGAGGTTCGACTTTATTGCAGACAACAAAATCAGGATAATAGACCGAATAACTACTTTAACTGCTATAATTGATACAGTTACATTTATAGATAATAAAGAAGGAATGTTCGGCATTCGGGTGGCCAGGGAAATGGAGTTGCCTTCTAATGGTACAATTAAAACGGTCGACTCGCATGGAAATATTACCACTGTAGAGAATATGAATAATGAAAATGTAAAAGGGAATTATCATAGTGCTGATGGTGTTGAAGGCAAAGATGTTTGGGGAACTCGTTCCCGTTGGATGAAACTTTCCAGCGAAATCAAAGGCGAGCAGGTGGCTGTAATAATCATCGATCACCCTGATAATGTTGGATATCCAACCTACTGGCACGCCCGTGATTATGGTTTGTTCGCTGCAAATACTTTGGGGCAGAAAGTTTTTTCTGAAGGAAAAAACGAATTGAATTTCAGGATGAATAAAGGCATGAAGGTTACCTTTAAATACAGGTTGGTTGTTGCCAGCGAAAACCTGAGCGATCAACAGATTAATGAATTGTCTGATGATTTTGCTGAAAAATAAATTTGTTAGATTGTTTGGCAAGAAGGCGGAACAGTATTATGAATATACCATTATGAGTTCAAAAAATATAAAAGCAAGAAAAGAATGAACCGACCGATAATTGCCATAAGCACAGGAGACCCTTCAGGAATAGGACCTGAAGTAACAATGAAAGCCCTGAATCATGAAGAAGTTTATCAAAATTGCAGGCCTTTGGTAGTTTGCGACGCCAGGGTACTGGAAAAGATAATTTCTTTACTTCATCTTTCCATACAAATTAATGTTATATCTGATCCTGTATCAGGAAAGTATGTTTTCGGGTCGGTTGATGTTATTGATTTAGAAAATGCCAATCCTGAAACTTTTGGTTACGGACAGGTCTCAGAAACAGCAGGAAAGGCTTCATTTGAATACGTTAAAAAGGTAATCGAACTGGCGCTTGAAAAAAAAGTGAATGCCACAGTTACAGGACCAATAAATAAGGAAGCAATCCATAAAGCAGGCTTTCTGTTTGCAGGTCACACCGAAATTTTTGCGCATTTTACCGGTTCGGCCAATTACGCCATGATGCTTGCTGAAGGTTCATTCAGGGTGGTTCATGTTAATACTCACGTATCCATGCTGGAAGCTATTCACCGGATAGCAAAAGAACGTGTACTTTCTGTTATAAGGTTGGCAGACGAAGCACTAAAACGAATGGGAATCGAAAACCCCCGGATTGCTGTGAATGGATTGAATCCGCACGCAGGAGAGAACGGATTATTTGGCACAGAAGAGATAAACCACATTATTCCGGCAATTAAACAGGCTCAAAGTGAAGGTGTTAATGCAGTCGGGCCGCAACCTCCGGATACGATTTTCCCTAAAATGAAAGGGGGACAATACGATATTGTTGTTTGTATGTATCACGACCAGGGACACATCCCAGTTAAATTGTTGGGGTTCAAGTTTAATAATGAAAAAAATGAATGGGAGGGATTATCTGGCATTAATATTACTTTGGGATTGCCCATTGTCAGGGTGTCGGTTGACCATGGCACGGCTTTCGAAATAGCCGGAAAAGGTTTGGCAAATCCTCAAAGTATGCAACAGGCAATTTCTTATGCAATAAAACTTTCGTTAAATAAATAAATGTTAATATGAATACAAAAGCAAATGCTTATCAGGGAGTTATTGTTCCAATGGTTACTCCCTTAACTAAGGAAGGGAACATTGAAGAATCCTCGTCGATAAAACTTATTAATTTTCTTCAAAACAGCGGTACCATCCCGTTTATTCTTGGTACCACAGGCGAGGCAGCTTCTATCCCGGCGGTGGAAAGACATAAATTAATTCAAATACTTACCGGGTTAAAAAGAAATGGAACTCCTGTAATTACGGGTATGATTGGACTTACCGTTCCCGATACGGTTGCCGAAGCTAACCAATTCTTTAAAAAAGGGATTGATGCGGTTGTGATTACGCTTCCTTATCATTATTTCTTGACTGACAAACAGATTTATCATTTCTATAAAACTCTTTCTGACAGAATTGAAGGGGATATCATTCTATACAATATCCCCAAAACCGTAAATCAGTCCATCCCGTTGCATATTATTGAGGAACTAAGCTATGAGAAAAATATCATTGGTATAAAAGACTCTGAACTGGATAATGAAAGGTTGATTCAATCGCTTGAGCTATGGCGTGACAGGGAAGATTTTTTCCATTTTACTGGGGTGAATGCATTGATGCCCGATGGTATTTTATCAGGTTCCAAAGGGATGGTGCCGGCCACGGCAAACTTTATTCCTCATATTTATGTCGAACTCTACAAAGCATGTAAAGCAGGCAATAAAAATAAAATTGAAAAGATGTTTAGAGAAACGGCCTTTTGGTCGGAAGTTTATCAAAAAGGAAAAACACTCGGTGAGTCATTGGCAACATTAAAATCTATAATGGCAGAATTAAACCTATGTCCAACTCACATGATGCCACCAATTACAGAAGCTGAAAGCAGTGAAAAACTACGAATCAGGACTTTGCTTGAAAAAAACAGGTTAAAGGAAATGCTGGCAAATATGTTTAATGATAACTAAAAGGATTTCTGTATCCGAAGACATACAATCAATAGCAGAAAAATGAAGCAACCAATAAAAGAGCTGAATTTC
>CAYTDH010000252.1:0-7024 GCA_964436325.1 uncultured Tangfeifania sp. | reverse complement strand
AAAACTTTGATTTCAGATTCTTTCTTAAAGAACAAAATTCAAAAAGGATTGATGATATTGTTCGTCGGTTGGATAAAGAAATAAAATCGCAGATTGATTGCAAAAAATGTGGTAATTGCTGTAAATCACTCAGACCTTGTTTGACTGAATCCGAGATTAAAAGATTATCTAAAATTGATAATCTTTCTCACCATGATTTTGTTACAAGATTTGTGGAAATTGAACATTTTGATGAGGTGAAATATTTAAAGGACACTCCCTGTAAGTATCTTAGAGGTAAAATTTGTTCCATTTATCCCAACAGACCTAAAGATTGTAAATCATACCCTCACACTCAAAAATCTGATTTCAATTCCCGTACACTTGGAATGATAGATAATTATGATATTTGTCCAATCGTTTTCAACCTTTTCGAGCAACTAAAGGAAGAATCAGGTTATTACATGTAAACACATTGAAATCTGCAGTTAAAAAAAAACCCTATAGAAAACGCATTGATTAAACAAGTTTACTCCCCAAAAATCCCACCCTCCGTGGTTGTGTTAACAAAACAGGTATTTCCCGTTTTCAAGCACAACAACATAAGGTTGATCGCAATATCCATGCGAATAAATCGAGTGACCATGTTTCACATTGCGCCAATCCAAGGTTTGCGCGTAAAGCGCAGTAACAAGAATAATTTGAATTGCTATTGTTAAAAGCAATGTTCTGTTTTTTTGTAGCATGATTTCTAATAATTCTTCAAATCCGCAAATGGAAAATTTAATCGGCAAATTAGCATTTTTCAGGTTGCTTCCAGGGTCTTTTTTATTTTTTCTGATCTTTTTCTTCGCATCCTCGTTTGTTTAGGGTCTATACCCCAAATTAGCTGCCAGGCAAATCATTCGTGCTTTTTCGTGAAATTCGTGGCTGGTTCAGATTTGCCGCCAGGCAAATTCATCATAAAAATTATATTCGCAGCCCCTTTCTAAATCAATTTTGAGGCTTCGCTCATGGCTTTGAGGTTCTTGTGAGGGGTGAGCACGGTAATTTCGCATCCTGCAGATAAAAGAAAACGTTCATTTTTGTATTTTTCAACCAGGTTGCGGCTTAACTGAAAAACTTCCTCCTCTGTTTTATCCTGCACCAGCACCGGATTTATATTCCCGCCCAGAATAACCTCCTCCCCCAGCACATTTCTTGCTTCATGAATGTCCACCTGCCAGTCCAAATCAAGGATATCGAGGTTCAGGTCGGAATAGGAATCCAAAAGGTGGTTGGTGTCTCCGCATATGTGCAGTTTTATTTTTCCGCCCAAACTATGGATAAAATCGATCAATTCCCTGTGCCTTTCTTTAACAAACTGATTATAGGTTTCGGTATCGATCTGCGAGCAGACGGCATCGCCCATTCCAATGATTTCACAGCCGGCCTCAATTTGTGCTTTGGCAAAATCTTTAGCCGTAACCATACATTTATCCATCAGACGGTTGGCAAAGTCGGGATTAATCATCAACTGCATCATCACTTTTTCGATCCCGGCCAAATCGCAAGCTTCTGCCAACGGCCCTTCAATCCAGCCGATGATGGGAATATTTCCCTGAGTCTTTTTTGACAGGAGCTCTCCGGCCTTTATCCTGTCCAGGGTTCTTGCTTCTTTTAAGACATCCGGATTTTTAAGCTGTCTGACATCTTCTTCAGTTTCAACAATCACCTTTTTACAACGCGGAACTCCATGAGGAACAAATTCAACAGGTGCACCAAAAGCACTGGTTTCGCGGTACGGATCGGAAATCAACCCCAGCATATCGAGGTCAAATTCATCCCTGCAGCGGAGATTGGCTTCCGCAAGAACCCGGTAATCCGCCGCAAATTCCCCATACGTTTTTTGAATGAAGGCAGCGGCAAAATGCATTAAGATAGGGCGAAAAAAAACTTTCTCCCGGGAAGCCCCAAAGACTATGAGGTCATGAAATCTTTCCGTTTCGGTCATAGGAAATACATTTTTATTATATTTTCTCTTGTTTTTCGGAAATTTATGGATTTTTATCAAAACTTTAATGAAAAGGCTGTTATTTTTGATAAACCAAATTTACCCGGAAATCAAATAATCATGAAACCAAAAAGCATTTTTTTCACACTTTTTACATCCTTCTTCATCCTTTCATGTCTTTCAGATCAACCAGCAGGAAAACATCTATTTATCCTTTCAGGTCAATCCAATATGGCCCGGTTAAACCCGGAAACGTCGTTTATCCCTGCCGTTAAGAAAGCATTTGGAGAAGAAAATGTAATTGTGGTGAAAGATGCTATGGGAGGTCAGCCCATCAGGCGCTGGTATAAAAACTGGAGTCCTCCCGAAGGTGTGGCATTGGAGGCTCAGGGTGATTTGTATGACTCCCTGATGAATAAAGTTTTTCCCGCCATTGATCATGAAAAAATCGCTACCATAACTTTTATCTGGATGCAGGGAGAACGCGATGCACGGGAGCAATTGGGAAGTGTATACCAGGAGAGCCTCACCGGTCTCTATTCCCAGTTATGCACCGACCTGAACAGAAAGGATGTCCACTTTGTGATAGGAAGATTGAGTGATTTTGACCTACAGAATAAAAAATATCCTCACTGGACGATGATCAGGGATATACAGTTAAAAGTAGCCGAATCCACTCCACGGTTTGGATGGATCAATACCGATGATTTGAATGATGGGGTCAATCAAAAAGGAGAATCCATTAAAAATGACTTACATTTGTCGCAAGAAGGATATAAAGTCATGGGAAAGCGTTTTGCAGAGAAGTCCATTGAACTCATTCAACAGAACAGGTAATTCGGAAATTCCTTTGAATTGGCTTTTTCGCTCCCTGGGTCCCTTTTTCACTGGTTACATTTTTTAAACATTTACCTCTGCAAAAAACCGAATTCTCCCATGAGAAATGAATGCCTCTCAAATAAAAACCGGAAAAAAAATTCCTTATTTTTAAAGTCCTTCAAATGAATTATATTTAATTCACTTAAATTTCTTTTATTCAAGCGATATGAAACAAAAGGTAGCACTTGCCTTAGGAAGCGGAGGAGCCAGGGGATTGGCGCATATCGGCGTCATTGAGGAACTTGAAAAAAATGGCTTTGAAATTTCTGCAGTGAGCGGATGTTCCATAGGCGCAGTCATCGGGGGGTTTTATGCGATGGGAAAACTAAAGGAATATGCCGAATGGATAAAGACACTAAAAAAAAGAGATGTCTACAGTTTAATGGATGTTGCTTTCAGCACCTCGGGATTGTTAAAAGGGGAACGGGTTTTTAACAAGCTGAAAACATTTATTCCCGACGTGATGATTGAAGAGATGAACGTACCCTTTGCCGCCATTGCCACCGACATCATACACAATAAAGAGGTTGTCTTCACCAAAGGGAGTTTTTACAAAGCCGTGAGGGCATCTGTGGCCATCCCGGCTATCATCAGGCCTGTTGAAGAAGAAGACAGCATTTTCGTGGATGGGGGGCTTTTAAATCCGGTACCGGTAAACCGCGTTCAGCGAACGGAAGGTGATTTGTTGGTCGCCGTTAATTTGTACGATACCCGGAATAGCCCTTCCCTCAGTAACTATAAGAGTATTCGAAAAGAAGATACCCTTGCGGAATCAATTCGAAAAAATCCCGTTCCCTCCAGCAGCAGCATCGATTACCTGCATTCAAAAATAATGGAACTTATTCCCCATGGTGAGAATCAAAGCCAGGGGTATTTCTCGCTGCTTCAACTAACCACTTCAATCCTGCTTGAAAGGATTTCCCAACTGACCTTGCAAATAAACCAACCCGATATACTTATCAACATCCCGGCCAATTCGGCCAAAACATTCGATTTTCATAAAGCTTCGTGGTTGATTGATAAGGGAAGGGAAGCTGCTCAACAGCATCTTGAAGAATATTTTGAAAACCGATCATCCAAATATAACCTCACATGAAAAAGAAGTACGCCCCATTAATCAATCGATTCTATTTGGCTGATTTTACTTTTCAGGAAGGAATTTTTATTCCGGTTGAGATTGGCGGCCGGGACTTTTTCCTTTTGCTCTTCTTCAGAATGAAAAGGAGCAGAAACGGCAGGCTCCGGGGATGGTATATGAACCTTTCTTGGAGGTTTGGGTGGCATATGTACTTGACTAAAATGGGGTGATTTCTCTTTGTTTAACCGTTCAATGGTGGAGTTAAGCTTTTCTTCAAAATTCCGGTCGGATTGGCCGGGCTCATTGTCTTTCAGCGTAACAAAAGTCCCGTCGTAATGTGCCTCTTCAGAGACATTAATTAACCTCGCTTTAGCCGAGCCTGTAAAAATGCTTACGGGGTATAACTGAAATATATTGATGGCCACAAAATCACCTTTGCCTTTTCCATAAACAATAATATCCCGGCCTTTAACATTTCCTTCAACGTATCCTTCTTTGGAAATAATAACCTTCCCTTTGGTTTCCAAATCACCGGTGAATTTTCCCTCCACTATAATATCTTCTGAAGAATACATCTCACCGATTATTACCATTCCTTTTTGAATGACAACATAATCTCCATTTTTATTTTTTCCGTTTTTCTTCATTACTTTCTGTTTTTACAGGTAAAAAATTAAATTTAAAACGACTCAATTTACCTTCAATTTCGTTCCTTTGCTTTTTGCTCACAAAAAGGTCACAAAAATTTTTATTACTCCTACCCCTGATTGGGTTTGCGTATATATTTTAAATATAGACAAAATATGGACAATTTAGTTTAGAAAAAAGAAGTATTTTTTCATTTTTGGGGATTTCAGTATTTTTCCCTGGCTATTATCGCCAAAAATAGTATTCAAGAGGGTAAATATTTCTGAGATAAAAAAGACTCTCCCAGCTTCCGCCAATTAATTCCTTGCGGAGAAGTCATCTCCTTTCATTTTCCGTTTTTGATGGCTAACACTAAAAAGAGCCGGCACAAAAAAGGTATCTTGTGCCGGCTCTTTATGCAACAACCCGGATAATTATTCAATCCCGCGCATCATCTTTTTCATCCAGGGAGAGATGGCAAACATAAGAAGTGCCGCGATTCCTGAGGTAATGACCAAGAACAGAAAAATATTCATTCCCGGCAGGTAATTGTCAAGCAGCCCTCTAAGCACCCCGGCCAGGTAATTGGCAAGGGCAGTTGACCCAAACCAAAGCCCCATCATCAGGGAAGTGATTTTCGGGGGAGATAATTTACTAATCATACTTAGCCCGATAGGACTCAGGCAAAGTTCACCGGTCGTGTGAAGCAGATAAACAGCAACCAGCCACAACGGGCTCACCAGATTTTGGGGAGATGCCATTGAATCAGCGGTATACATCACCACAAAACCAAGAGAAAGCAGGAACAATCCAAGTCCGAATTTCACAGGAGTAGACGGGTTATAGCGTCCCAGGGCAACCCACATCATGGAAAAAACCGGCGCCAGAGCCACGATGGCAATGGCATTGATGGACTGGAACCATGAAGCCTTCAGCTCAAAATCCCCAACCATGCGGTCGGTAAAGTCGCGTGCAAACAGGTTAAAAGTTCCTCCTGCCTGTTCAAACCCCGACCAAAAGAAGATATTAAAAAAACAGAATACCAGGATGGCAACAATACGGCTCCATTCTGTTTTCCCAGTGGTATTTTTAATAATGATATACGCAATGGCAGCAACAGAGGCAATCACTGTAATCCGGATAATATAGGTTGTTGCCACTTCAGGCAGGGTCCACCATGTTTTCACAAAAAGAAAAACAAAACCAAGAATGCCACCCGTCCAGACCAGAATATCAATCCAATCGCGCCCGGTAAGTTTTGCTTTGTCTGTGCTGAATTTCCGCTTAGGACCAAAACCAACGGTTCCCAGTTTACTCTCCTGAGACCAGAACCAAAAGGTTCCCACAAACATTCCGACTGCTGCGGAGCCAAAACCATATGACCAGCCAATAGACTCACCCAGGTACCCGGCAACCAGCGGAGCAAGAAAAGCCCCAAGGTTAATCCCCATATAAAAAATGGTAAAGGCCGAATCTTTCCGGGGGTCACCCTCAGAATAAAGCCGCCCCACCAGGGTTGAAATATTGGGTTTGAAAAATCCATTCCCCAATATCAGCAGAGCCAATCCAATATAGAGCCAGTATTGCCTCAATTCCAGAGCTGCTTCAGGGGAAGAAACGTTAACCAAATTCACAACAGCTTCTGAATAAGCCATGGCTGCATTTCCAAGCCCCATAATAATTCCGCCAATAACGATGGCCTTTCGTTGTCCGATGAGTCGGTCAGCCAAAATCCCTCCAATAATGGGTGTAAGATAAACCAGACCTGTAAAGATTCCGTAAATTTCAAGCGCGTAATTTTCGGCAAAGGCAAATCCTCCGTTGATAAGGGTGGAGGTCAGGTACAAAACCAAAAGAGCACGCATTCCATAATAACTAAACCTTTCCCACATCTCTGTGAAAAAAAGTACCCATAATCCTGACGGGTGTTTTTTTGATGGTGTGTCCATTCTTTTAAATTTTAATTGCTGTTTTTACGTTTTTGGCTAAATGGATCAGATAACGCCGCTTGCTATTAACTTTCGTTCAATAATCAAAAAGCAGCTTATTCCCGGAACCTGCTGTTCTGCTCCTCAGAAAACAGATGAATAAGCTGATTACCAATTTAAATTCTCAAGCAACAATATTCTTATATTAAGCCACAGCAAAAATAATGGTTCACTCCAAATTTCACATGTTATTTCTCATATTGTGTATAAAAAATGACAAGTTGTTGGAAAAACCAAAAAAATGAAGTTTTACTTACGGATTTTTTCCATGCAATAAAACAGCGGTTAGCAACCACCCAAAAAAAACCAGAGCATCTGTGCTTTAACTGTTTTCCTCTGAAAATCAGCAAATAAAAAGCATATGTCAACCAAAATAAAGGAAAGATAAAGTTGTGGAGAGGGGGACTACGAAGAAAAACCCCGGGGCCTCTGCCCCGGGGAAAAAAACCAAAAATCAACTAACCTTTAAACCGCCTGGCG
>CAYTDH010000251.1:5410-7034 GCA_964436325.1 uncultured Tangfeifania sp. | reverse complement strand
TACGTTACCAGCCGGGCTATTATCCCCCTGAATTTTTGCACCTGGTGGTTCCGGTTTATATTTTTTTCTGGCTGGCAGCCATCTTTTTTTCAGGAGGATACCGGAGGCCGGTGAATCTGCTGAAAGTGGCCCGGGGAATATTATGGGGGTCGGTTTCGATATTGCTTGTTTATTCACTGGTGGATGAGGACCTCCGGTTCTCGCGGGTGCTTATTTTGCTGGGGTCGGCCTGGGCTGGTGTTATGCTGATTTTATACCGTTTGGTGCTGGACCGCCTGCCTGTTCCATCTTTTGGCATTGCTATCCGGAAAACCAAAAAGATTGCCATTGCGGGCCATCCCGCCGAAGCCCGGCGCGTAAAGGATCTGCTCCAGCAAACCCAAATCCAGTCGGTTTTCGCCGGCTTTATCGCACTCGACGACACCGATGAAGGAGAAGAGTATATCGGGTCGCTCAACCAGCTCAATGAGATTGTACGCATTAACCGCATCGATGAAATCATTTTTTGCTCGGGGAGCATCCGTTCCAACGAAATCATAAAAGCCATGCTGGAACTGACATCAAGGGGCACCGATTTTAAAATCGCTCCTCCTGAAAGCATCAGCATTATTGGCAGCAACTCCATTGACACCGCCGGTGATTTATACGTTGTCCATATGAATGCCATTTCTAAACCTGCCAATCGCTGGAAAAAGGGAGTTTTCGATCGTGTTTTGGCATTTGCCCTCCTTTTGGCCAGTCCACTCTTTGTTTGGTTTTTCAGGAGCAAGAGAGGTTTTTGGAATAATGTGTTCTGTGTTTTGACCGGGGAAAAGACCTGGGTTGGTTATATTCCTGATGCCGGCGATGAAGCGGGACTGCCCGCACTCAAACCGGGTGTCCTCACCCCGGCAGATATGTTTGAGGTCCTTCCTTCTGTCAAAACAAAGGTACGGCAGTTGAATGTGCTGTATGCCCGCGATTACCATTTGCTTACCGATGCGGAGGTGGTGTTGAAAGGATGGAAAAAACTCGACCGTTAAAGGCAGATCTATGAATATTTTTATGAAATACGGAAAGATAATCCTCCGGCCCCTGGAACCTGAGGACATCGACCTTCTCTACCAGTGGGAGAATGATATGGAGTTATGGGAGGTAAGTCACACGAAAACGCCATTTTCCCGTTACATTCTTGCCGAATACATCAAAAACACTACCAAAGATATCTACACCACCAGGCAACTGCGGCTTGTCATTGAAAATGAAGAATCGCAGCCCGTTGGTGCTGTTGATTTGTTTGATTTTGAACCTTTTCATCTCCGGGCGGGGATTGGGATACTCATTCACCAGGAAGAAGACCGTCAGCGTGGTTACGCCATTGATGCCCTTAAAGCTCTCTCGCAGTATGCTGCCGGATCGCTGGGCCTCAAACAGCTTTATGCCAATATAGCCAGTGACAACGAGGCAAGTATCGGGTTGTTTGAAAAGGCAGGGTTTAAAAGAGCCGGGGTGAAAAAAAGCTGGCTGAAAACTCGGGGGGGCTGGAAAGATGAGTTGCTGGTTCAAAAGCTTCTGGCCTGAATCGATTGTAGAACCCCAACTACATGGTGTGTTTTCTTTCTTACTTTGTGTTGGCATCCAGTTT
>CAYTDH010000251.1:0-5310 GCA_964436325.1 uncultured Tangfeifania sp. | reverse complement strand
GGAGTGGGAACGGGTTTATCTTCCAGGACGGCTTTGGAAAAAGCGTCTCCCTGCAACTGGTATTGGTCGGCAGGTTCAAAGGAAAAAATATCTGTTTTTTCTTTTGACTGCAGGGTTATGCGGGTTGTTTTTAATTATAACCCGTATTCCGACAGGATTATTTTATTTTGGTCAATGGTCGGAAGGATCATATCAATAAATTCCGATTCATCCGTGGGGATGGATTCGATGTCGATCTTTAACAGTTCCATCCATGAGTCTTCTTTTTCATCCCTTAATAATATTCCGTCTTTCATCGCTTCTTCAATCAACTGAATTCCTTTTAAGCATCCCCGTTTGGTGGCATCAATATAATTTTCGCCGGCCACAATTTCCCGGGAGATGGCAATAACACGCTCCGGGGAAAGGATAAAGGCCTGCGGATCATAATAAATGTCGGAATTTACAAAAAGTTTTTGTAATTGGAGAATATCGGGTTTCCCTCCTTTAATGGCTTCATTCATTAACCGGGTATCATACTGCAACTGTTCGAGATATACTGTTGGGGCCATACCCGAAAGCAATTTGATATTTTGAACCGATTCGTTGCTCCACAGATCAGCGCAGGCTGCTGCCACATTCCCGAGGGGACTGAAATGTGCACATGCCGAGGTTTTCCCCTCCATTGAAATGGGAATTCCGGAAATGGCTTTTAAAAAGGGGCCTTCATAACCGCAATCTTTATCGGGGCCTTTGGCTCCCTGTTCGACGGCAACCAGGGTCCGGACTATTGTAGCAATGCGCGCTATTGCTGCAAAAATTTTTGGAATGTATTTTTTCTCGGCCAATACCATGGCGGTGTTTCCGAATCCACAGGCCGTATCTCCTCCCGGTATGGTTCCTGTTTTGTTGGCAATTTCCACAATCCTTTGCCATAGCATATTCATATCCCTTGTGCCTAAAACTGCCTGTGAAAAGATAAATTGTTTGATATCGCACATCATGAGGGCATCGTCAGAGATTTCTTTTCCTCCTGTAGATTCAATGGAGAGCAGGTTGCCTCCTGCAAGTGCTCCTTTTTCGAATAACTCGGACATGGGCTCTAAAAGCGATGTTGTGCGCTGTTTGGGAGGGCGTTCAAATTCACGTAAGTCGTTGGGTGTTAGTCGTATTTCGCTTTTTAATCCCCGTTTGATGTAATTCTCCATGCAGATTTCATTCATCGTTTTGATGATATCAATACCCATCTCAGGAACCTGGGTCATTTCAATCAATGTTTCCAGTTCAAGAATAACGCCTTCCGAATACAGATCCAGGGCCCGTGCCAGGGCATCGCTTACGATTTCGCGGTATTGTTTGATGACAATCCCATAATCTTTCTTATCGATCGACATGGTTGGCAGCGTGAAATTCAATTCTGGATAAACTGTTCCTCCCCCTATAGTTAATCCTTTGGGCGTTTTTACCGGGTTGGGAGCGGTGCCGAAATATAAATCTTCGGGCTTTGTGATGGCTAAATTTTTAAATTTCATGATTTAGAATTTTTAAATGTTAAACCGGGATCTTGCCCGGGCGATTGATATTTTAGGTGTAATGAGCGGCTCATGGCCATTTTTATGGTTTATGTTTTTCGAATGACTATTTTGGGGTTTACAATATGTTGCTCCAGCATACCGCAATTTTTCCCTTTTTGAATAAGACGGGCTGTTTTTTGGGCCATCTCTTTGTATTGGCAATCGAGCGAGGTGACAGGGGGTTCAAAATATTCCGTTAACTCGGTGTTGCCGTATGAAACTAAAGAAATTTCATGGGGAATCTTAAACCCCCATCTTTTTATTCGTCCCATTACCCGAATGGAATCTGTATCGCAGCAGCAAAGGATTCCTCCGATGTTGTTCCGTTTTAAGAATTCCTTGGTAAGGTAGTGTGCATTGCTGAATGTGAATGCCCTTCGGCGTGGATATGTGGTTTGTATTGTGTGGCTAAAAGTGTTTTCCATCAATTCGTACAACAAATCGCGGCCTTTCCAGTCTTCGTTCTTCACCAAAAGGAAATCTCCCCTGTTTTGCTTTGCCAGGTATTCAATAGCACGGGCAACGCCCAAATCATAGCTTTGAATGACATACCTGAAGTAAGAGCCCGCCATGGTATTATCTGCTAAAACAATCGTTGAATTTCCCGGAATCAGGCGCCGGTAAAAATCCGCAGTTAATTTTTCATTGTAATTGGGAATCACAATAATGGCTTTATACCCTTTCATGACCATTTCGCTGACCAATCGCTTTTCCTCTTCAGGATTATTGTAGGTTAAAAAATAGATGAAATCACTTTTATCCTTTTGGGCTTCCTCCTTTAAATGACTGATTAATTCCTTTATGTTGGATGAATAAAAAGGGATTACCATACCCCAGCGACTTTTGACTTTTGTTGAAGAAGTAATGAAGGATCCTTTTCCAACAATTTTCCGGATGTATCCTTCTTCAGAGAGTTCTTTGAGTACACGTTTGGCAGTATCACGCGATACATTATGCCTTTGCATAATGCGAATGATGGAATCCATTCTTCCCCCGGGAATCAATTCCTGTTGAATTATCTTTTTTCTGTAAAAATCAATTAATTGTTTGTAAACCGGTAATCCTGACTGATTCATCCCGTTTTTTTTGGACAAGATAAGAAATCAATGATTTTAACCATCACACACCATCACACTTATGGTTTTTTCATCACATGCAAAACAGGGAGAAAGAAGCCTCAGGCTATGATTCCGGATGGTTGTGCGGGTTTTCCAATCCTTGGAGAAAGCGATTAGGATTGGTTTTTCTTTTTCATTGAGGATTCCCTTACCACCAGTTCGGTGGGCAGGATTATTCGTTCAGAAAAGCCCTGACCTTTCTCTTTCCAGCGGAAAAACAGTTTTGCCGCCTCCTTTCCCATTTGAAAAGTGGGATGGGTTACGGATGTTAATGCGGGAGTGACCACCGTGGAATGAAACTCATCGGTAAACCCTGCCAGGGCAATGTCTTCCGGGATTTTCAGTCCCTGTTTTTTGATGGCTTTCATAGCGGCAAAAGCCACGGTATCGTTGATGCCGAAGATGGCATCGGGGGGAGGAGAGAGGTTGAGCAATTGCCGGGTAGCCCGGGTCGCTTCAGAAGGACTGAGGTTGCATTCCACCAGCAGTCTTTTGTCCTCGGGCAATTCGCACTCTTTGAGGCCCTGAAGATACCCTTCTTTCCGGTTTTTGGCAATGTTCAGGTATTTGGGGCCCGATATGTAACCGATACGCCGGCATCCTTGTTGGAAAAAGTGATGAACAATCGATTTCACGGCCATAGCACCATCAACGGTCACCGTGGGTGTTTTCAGGGATTCACAAACACGGTCGAAAAGCACAAGGGGAATTTCCTGCTGCACCAGCTTTTCCAGGTGGCTGAAATCTTTTGTTTCCTGGCTCAGGCAAATCATCAACCCCTCAACGCGGGTTTTCAGGAGGTTTTCAACCGATTCAACCTCCTTGGAGAAAGACTCTCCCGAAGAGGCAATAACGATGAAATAGCCGTTCTCTTTTGCCACCGATTCGATGCCGGAAATGATGGATGCAAAAAAGTGGGTGACAATATCGGGAACAATGACGCCAATCATTTTGGTTTGCTCCCTGAGCAAACCCATGGCCAGGGGATTGGGAGAATATCCTTTTTGGGCCGCAAGTTGCTGGATTTTCCGGGTGAGTCCGGGACTGATGTCCGGATGGTTTTTGAGTGCCCTGGAAACAGTAGAGATAGAAACTTCAAGTTCCCGGGCCAAATCTTTTAATGAAACATGCCTTTTGCTCATAAACAGCTTCAGAAGTGCAGTTCAAATGTAATCATTTTTCCCTTTTTATTCAATATTGTTTGCAGCCCGTTACCGTTTAAATGGCAAAAGTTTATTAAGTTTATGAAAAAATTGGCTCATTCTGAGCACAAAAAGGAAACACAAAGAATAAGGATTATGCGTTTAATAACCCGAATTGCAATACTTCACGCCCTGATTCTGGCTTTCTCTGCCAGTTTGTATGCACAAAAGGAACAGCCCACAGGGTTGCTCTGTAATTTACTGACGAGGCCTCAATTAACTCAAATCACCACCCCTCAGCCGGAGTTTGGGTGGATTGTTCATTCCAAGACGCAAAGCGCTTACCGGATTCTGGTGGCCTCGTCATCCCAAAAACTGGAAACAAATTCAGCAGATTTATGGGACAGTGGAAAAATAGTCTCCAGTCAGTCGCAGCACATTGATTATTGGGGAAAGGAGTTACACCCCAATTCAACGTATTATTGGAAAGTATCCACATGGAATCAAAACGATGAGCAATCGGAATACAGCCAGCCCCAGCAATTCAACACAGGCGACCTGGAACGGGAGAAAAGCTGGCCCGGAGAAAGCCGGTGGGTGAAAGTGGGTTCCGGTAAAAATGAAAAGTGGGCTTTTGAAGACCGGAATCCCATCGATTACCACACCGTATTTCCGGTAAAGATTGAATTAAAACCGAACAATACCTGGTTTATAGATTTTAAGAGGGCGGCTTTTGCTTATGCCCGGTTTTCATTAGACTGGAAAGCAGGTGAAAATGAAACGGAAAAAACCATAACCGTCAGAATCGGGGAAAAAGCAGTGGATGATTCCATCGACCAGAAACCTGGAGGAGGGATTATTTATAAAGAATATCCCCTGACCATTCATCCCGGAAAAAATGACTATGTTTTGAAAATTCCCCGTTTCAAACCACACTATCCACATAGCCAGCCCATGCCGGAACACATGCCGGAAGTTATTCCGTTCAGGTACTGCGAGATTGTATGCGGGGACGAGCAAATAACCTTGATTCATGCCAGGCAAATGGCTTTATATACGCTTTTTGATGAGGAGGCTTCCGCTTTTTCGTCGGATATCGAATTATTGAATGATGTATACAACTTATGCCGGTATTCCATAAAGGCCAATACGTTTAATGGTGATTATGCAGCCAGCCAGCGGGAACGAATGATGTATGAGGCGGATGCCTATATTCACCAAATGGGGCATTATGCGGTTGACCGGGAATTTTCGGTGGCCCGCTACAGCCTGAAGAATATGATATTCCATGCAACCTGGCCTACAGAATGGATTTCGCATACTGTTATGATGGCATGGGCAGATTTTTGGCATACCGGAAATTCCGGGTTAATAAAGGCATTTTATGAGGAGTTAAAACCCAAAACGCTTACGGCTTTAACGGAGAAGAATGGATTAATCAGTACGCGGACAGGATTGCAGACCCCGCAATTTTTGGAGTCTGTTCATTTCAACGGG
>CAYTDH010000250.1:0-7038 GCA_964436325.1 uncultured Tangfeifania sp. | reverse complement strand
ACCATCTACCCGGTGAATGTAGTCTATCACGCCGGTGTCTTCGATGGTGGGCTCAAGCAATACTGCCGTTCCGGCATCGCCGAAGAGGGGACAGGTGGTCCGGTCTTTATAATTTGTTATGGAAGACATTTTATCGGCTCCTACAACAATGACTTTCTGATACCGGCCCGATTCAATGAATTGGGCGGCAGTGGCCAGCGTAAAAATAAAGCCCGAGCAGGCAGCGTTGATATCGAAACTCCAGGCGTTGTGGATGTCTGTTTTGTGGGCAATGATATTGGCAGTTGCCGGGAAGGTCATGTCCGGGGTTATGGTGGCGCAAATGAGTAAATCCACTTCAGAAGGATCGGTGTTTGTTTTTTTCAGCAGCTGTTTTACCGCTTCTGCTCCCATGTCGCTGGTGGCTTTGCCCTCTTCTTTTAAAATCCGGCGTTCTTTAATGCCAATGCGTTTCATGATCCATTCATCAGAAGTATCAACCATGGTACTCAGCTCATGATTGGTTAACCGGTATTCGGGTAAAAATGCTCCTACCCCTGTAATTGCTGCCCTTATTTTAGCCATTCAATCGTTAATTAAAGAAAATACGGAAATCCGTAGTCTGTGTTTATCAAAATTTGCCGTGAATATAGAAGAAAAATTGAAGTGTTTCTGTGTGGAAGGTGCGTCCGTTAATAAATGCTTAACTTTTGTTGAATAATCCATTAAACGGGTCAAAAAATCATCCGGAAAATATCAAAAAAAACCAGGCGGTTGGCCTGGTTAAACTGCAATTTCTTTCTCAATAACCGGTTTCCCTCTGTAGTAGCCACATTCGGGACACACATGGTGGTATTTCACCGTTGTTCCGCAATTGGAACAAGTAGCAAGGGTAGGCACTGCTGCCTTGTAATGCGTACGTCTCTTATTTCTTCTCGTTTTCGAGATTTTACTTTTTGGATGTGCCATTTTATTTTGGTTTTAATTATTATTTTTTAATTTTTTTAATACTTCCCACCTGGGGTCTATGGGATGATTCTCATCCTCATTATTGTCCGTATGGGGTTTATGATTTTCCAGTTTTTGAATCATTTTTTGGTTGCAGCCACTTTCTCCGTTTTTTTTATCCGGGTGCACATGCTTTAGCGGAAGGCTCAAAAAAATGTATTCATAGATCAGTTGGGCCAGGTTGATCCGGTATTCTTCGGGTGAAATCCAGATGACCTGATCATCGTCTTCCTGGACAGACTCGCTGAACTTAACAAATACTTCTGCTTGGCTATCAACTTTCTGTAAGTATTTTTCGAGGCAGCGGTCACATGTAAGTTCCACCCAGCCATCAATGGTGAATAACAGTTTCATAAAGGTATTTCTTCTTTCAAGACCTGCCTTTACGTTCACTTTTCCGGCATTCACCATATCCTGTTCAAAATGTTCAAAGAACGTATCTCCAATCTCGTATTCGAACTCGTGAAGGCCTTCTTTAAGGCCTTTAAACGCTATATCATATTTTGTTCTCCAGCCCATGGTTCGAAAAAAGTGTTGCAAAAATATAAATTTTTTACAAACGCATGAATAAATCAGGCGTTTTTCATATAGAAATCAACTCAATATGTCCTCAAGGCGTTTCAGGCTTGAAGGCAGTCCGTTGAATTCTTCACCGCAAATTGCATTTTCCGGTGGTCAGACAAGCTGATTGGTTTCCACATCGGGAAAAATAATCGCAGGTTTAAATGACTTGGCTTCTTCAAAATCCATGAGGGCATAAGAAATAATGATGACCACATCTCCCACCGCTGCTTTACGGGCAGCAGGGCCGTTCAGGCAAATGGTACCTGAACCACGATCCCCTTTGATTACGTATGTTTCCAGTCGCTCTCCATTGTTAATGTTTACCACTTGCACCTTTTCATGTTCAATGAGGTTGGCTGCATCCATCAGGTTTTCATCAATGGTAATGCTTCCAACATATTGCAAATTGGCTTCGGTGACAGATACTTTATGTATTTTCGACTTACAAATTTCAATCTGCATAACCCTGAATTTTCAGTTCAAAACTATATTATCTATTAATCGTATATGGCCGGCGTGCACAGCAATGCAGCCTACCTTGTTGCTTTTTTCCTCCCAGCTTTTCACCGGCCTGAGGTTTTCATCGTCCACCACCTCAAAATATTCAACATTTAGCCAGTGGTTTTTGTTGATGGTTGCTATAACCCATTTTTTTAGTTCTTCTACGGATTTCCGACCGGTAAGGTTTTTGGCTTCCGTGAGGGTTTTAAAAATAAGTCCGGCATTTTCCCGAGCCTCTTTTGGCAAAAGTTCATTCCGGGAACTCATGGCCAGTCCGTTTTTTTCACGGATGATAGGAGAGGGCACGATTTCCACCGGTGATTCCATCATCTTTACCAGCTTTTTGATCACTGCCAGTTGCTGAAAATCCTTTAATCCAAAGTAAGCTTTGTGGGGATTTACGATGTCGAACAATTTGCTGACAACCTGCCCTACGCCATTAAAATGGCCTGGCCGGTGCTTTCCCTCCATGATCTTTTCCAGTGCGCCGAAATCGAATTTCCGGGTATCGGGTTTCGGATAAATTTCTTCAACTTCGGGGGCAAAAACAATATTGCAACCCGTTGGCCTGAGCAGTTCCATGTCAGCCTCCAGGTTCCGCGGGTATCGCTTCAAATCGTTGGCATCGTTGAACTGAGTGGGATTGACAAAAACACTGACCACTGTCGCACTGTTTTCAGAAACAGCCCTGCTTACCAATGAAATATGGCCCGCATGCAAAGCTCCCATAGTGGGCACCAGTCCTACCGTTCCCCTTCCCCTGAAAGCTGCCAGTTGATGGTGCAGTTCGTCTTTGGTTTTTACGAGAATCATTTCTCTCTCTTTTAAAATGCAAAGTAAATAAAATTAGAGCTTACTTGTTCATTTACGGGAATTCAATATGGTCTGCTCCAAAGGAAAAGGTGCTGAAATTGAATATTAATGATATTTTTATTACCTTTGCACTTTGTTATAAACCGCGCTTACTGGTCAATGGAAAAGAAAAAAATTCTTTATGTTTCACAAGAAATAACACCTTACCTGCCTGAAAGTGAAATGTCGGAGATTGCCCGTTATTTACCACAGGGAATTCAGGAAAGAGGACGGGAAATCCGGACTTTTATGCCCCGTTATGGTTCTGTAAATGAACGACGGAATCAACTTCATGAGGTGATTCGTTTGTCGGGGATGAATCTGGTGATTGATGATACCGATCATCCGTTAATTATAAAAGTCGCCTCCATTCAGGCAGCCCGGATGCAGGTCTATTTTATCGACAACGAAGACTATTTTCACCGGAAACATGTGATTACGAATGCCAAAGGAGAAGAATTTGAGGATAATGATGAACGGGCGCTCTTTTTTGCCCGGGGTGTACTGGAAACTGTAATTAAATTGAGGTGGGCCCCCGATATCATTCATTGCCATGGATGGATGACTTCTCTCGTTCCGCTGTTTATTAAAAAATACTATTACAACGATCCGCTTTTCGAACAATCGAAAGTGGTTTATTCCTTATATAATGATGATTTTAAGAAGCCGCTGAACAAAGCGTTTAAAAATAAAGTCAGGCTGGAAGGAATCACTGCGGAGGATGTCCGGCAACTTGAAAATCCCACGTTCGAAAATGTGAGTAAAATGGCTGTCGATTATTCCGATGCGGTCATTAAAGGAACAAAAAGTATCAACAGCGAGGTGGAAGAATACGTTAAATCGGAGAATAAATTGTTCCTTGACTATCAGCCCCAGGAAACATACATCGATGCCTACAACGAGTTTTATGAAAAGGTTTGGTAAACTAAACTGTTTTGTTAAAAAATCCGATTTAATCCTAAAAAATTCAAATTTCAAATCAATTCCTCTATCCCCTCCGTGTTTTTTCTTAGGTTTGTATTTTTAGAATTTTGAAAATATTGATGACTTTTAAAGACCATAATTTAGTGATACGCAAAATATTATTTCAATACCGCTTTTACCTGCCCGCTATTTTTTTTCTGGCTTTGTTTGCCGGATGCGAAGAAAATTCCGATTTAGGAATGGAATTATTGCCTTCAACAGATTTGATACAGGTAAAAAACCTGGTCGAAAAGAGCAGTATTTCATCTTATACCTACCGGGAAGATTCCATTCAGACTGATGAGGGCACCAAAAGCCTTTTCGGAGTTTTTGATGATCCTGTTTTTGGAAATACCGCTGTCGATTTTGCAGCGCAGTTCCGTCTGCAGCAATATCCGGATTATGGCACCAATCCCGTTGCCGATTCCATAAAATTATATATTTATTACCGGAATGTTTACGGCGATACCGTTACCCCGCAAAAATTCAACGTTTATGAACTCGAGTCTTCACTGGATGTTGATCAGGATTATTATCAGGGTGTTGATTTGAAATCCCTGGCCTCCGATCAATTGTTGGGGGAAAAGGAGTTTACTCCGGTTGTGGAGGTGGATTCTGTATCGGCCGATACCTTCTATCAACTAATTACTATTCCATTGGATGTTTCGCTGGGACAGAGGCTGGTGGAGGCCGATTCCCTTCAGATGATCAATAATGATGTTTTTCTGGAATTTTTTAAGGGGCTCTATATCGAAGCAGAAAAGGAAAGTGATGATGGCGGTGCCCTTCTGACTCTTGAAGCTGCATCCAGCGATAATTTTCAGGGGTCTGCCCTGGTTGTTTTTTACAATAACGATGAAAATATGGAAGCCGAACAACCGGATACGATGCTTCATCCCTATGTTATCACGCCATTCAGTGCCCGGGTGAATTCCATCACCCACGATTATTCCGGGACTTCCTTCGGGGCTGACCTGAATTCAGAGGATGAAGAGGATTCTTTGATTTATGTCCAGTCAACAGGTGGCCTGAAATCAAAAATATATATTGATAATCTGACCCTTTGGAAGGACTCGGTGAATACAGCCATCAATAAAGCCGAACTGGTATTCCAGGTGGATACCATTGCCTCTGAGGTTGAAAAATATTCCCCGCCTTCGCAGTTGCTTTTTACTGTGCTGGATGAAGACGAAACCGAGTTTTTGCCTGTCGATTACCTCTTTAGTCCTGCTTTCTATGGTGGTGCGCTGGACACCAGTGATTATACCTATCGTTTCAATATTACACAGCATCTTCAGCAAATTATCGATGGGTCTGTGGAAAATCATGGCTTCTTTTTAACCCCGGCTTTTAAGACAGGTGTTGCCAACCGTGTTGTTTTAAAAGGAAGCAACAGCCAAACTGGTATTAAACTGGTTATTACCTACTCGAAGTTTATGCAATAATCAACGATATTTTTCATTTTGATGAAATACCTATTTTTGCGTTGTGTTGTTCGCTGTAACCATATCCGAAATTCTTACCTTTGCCTTGATAGGTATTGGGTTGAGTTTCGATTCATTTGCTGTTTCCGTTTCTTGCGGATTGATGAAAAAGGAAATTCGTTTCCACCAGGCAACGATGATTGCTTTTTCCCTGGCTTTCTTTCAGGCTGGCTTTCCTGTTATCGGATGGTGGGTGGGAAGTTCGGTTGACAGGTACATCGCTTCGGTTGATCACTGGATTGCTTTTTCCCTGCTGGCTTTCGTGGGCATGAAGATGGTGGTTGAAGGCCGAAAGCCCGATGGTACGCTGCATAAGTTCAATCCTTTTAAAATTCCGGTATTGCTGGGACTTTCGGTTGCCACAAGCATTGATGCCCTGGTGGTGGGGTTGAGCCTCGGATTGCTTAAGATGCCTGTATGGTTCCCTGTGTTCATGATTGGGATAATTACGTTTATTGCTTCCATGCTGGGAATGCTCTTCGGTAAAAATATCCCTGCGCAAAAAAGCCACCAATCGTTAATTATCGGGGGTATTATTTTAACGGCAATCGGGTTAAAAATTCTGATTGAACATCTTTGGTTTCATCCCTGATAAAAAACACATGAAAATCGGAAATCTTGAATTGAATGACAATCCTCTTTTTCTGGCCCCTATGGAAGGGGTTACCTATCAATCGTTCCGGCGGGTATGCAAACAATTCGGTGCCGATGTGATGTATACGGAGTTTGTTTCTTCGGAGGCCCTGGTGCGTAACGTGAAAAAATCAAAGCAAAAGATGACATTGTTTGACTTTGACCGGCCGGCAGCTGTTCAGATTTACGGCCATAATATATCATCGATGGTAAAGGCTGCCCTGGTGGCTGAAGAGATGGAACCCGATTTTATTGATTTGAATTTCGGCTGCCCGATGAAAAAAATTATCCGTCACGGGGCAGGAGCGGCCATGCTCAAAGATTTGCCCCTAATGCAGCAAATGGCCGCAGAAATTGTGAAATCGGTTCGTTTGCCGGTAACCGCTAAAACTCGTTTGGGCTGGAGTGAGAAGGACAAGCCGGTGGTGGAGGCTGCCCTTCGGTTACAGGACGCCGGGATTTCAGCACTGGCCATTCACGGGCGTACCCGCGAGCAGTTGTACACCGGTGTTGCCGACTGGACCCTGATTGGAGAGGTGAAAAATCATCCGCAGATTACCATCCCCATAATAGGGAACGGCGATATTACCAGCGGTCCTAAAGCTAAAATGCTACAGCAACAAACAGGAGTGGATGCCCTGATGATTGGCCGGCCGGCTATTGGTCGCCCATGGATATTCAGGGAGATAAAGCACTACCTGAAAACCGGGGAAGTGCTTCCTTCCCCCTCCGTTGCAGAAATTGTGGAGATCATCCGTGAACAGTTGAGGTTTAATCTGGAATGGAAGGAAAATGAACGTCCTGCTATTTTAATGATGCGCCGCCATTTTGCCAAATATTTTCCGGGATTGCCGCACTTCCGTGAACTCCGGATTCAGTTGCTCCGGGCAGAGACTTATGCTGAAGTGGAGGACATCCTGGAAAAAATCTGTACCATTTATGGCACCTTTCACCCCGATTTTTCTTCCCAAAACCTTTAGTTTCGTGTCTGCGTTGAATTGTCATTGGCAGCCAACAGGGAGTCGGACTTTCCTAAGTCCGACATCTCTCCGGA
>CAYTDH010000249.1:0-7070 GCA_964436325.1 uncultured Tangfeifania sp. | reverse complement strand
CGAAGGATTAATCCTTTTTTTGGGGCGGTCCCTGCGGCAATCTCCGCGAGGTACTCAATCGGTCCGATATTAGTGTCATCAATATCGAACTGCGGGTAAAATTCCCGAAGGAATGCCCGAAAAAGTCCGAATACCACCTCCGGGTCGTTCCCATCGTAAGGTCGGTTAATTACTGCTTTGAATTCGGTCGTTTTCATGTTCTTCACTCGTTGGTAATTCTTTCTTTCTTCCATTTTTCGATGTGTTTTTGATTTTGGTATTGAAATAATCTATATATCGAAGTCCCTCTCTGTTTTTCTTTCTGAGCTTAAGCAGGGTTTCGAAATTCCCTCTTTCCTTCCACCAGTTACCATCCTCCCTGAACTCTTTTACTATTTCCAGGATTCGGTCCTCACTATATCCATCAATCCTGATTAATTTATCATAACAATCGGCCCATTTATCCTCTTGAAAAAACCTTTCATCAAAATGAGAAACCACCTCCCTGAAGTTTTTAAACTTCATGGAATGTAATTTAATCCTATTCTTATCATTCTTTTCATTTTTGTTAGTTGTTGGCTCTTTGTTGGGTCTTTGTTGGGAGCTTTGTTGGGCTGTATCTTCCATGTGTTGGTAATCCTCCCAATTACAGATAGTTATGATACGTCCGGTCTTTGTTGACTTCCATGTTAGAAATTCAAGTTTTTTAAAACGGTTTAAACTGCTCCTCACATTTTGGATGGATATTCCCTTCCCGGCTTCCTGCTTAATTGAGTCCAGGCTGGTCACAAATTGGCCAGGGTTAACCCGAAATTTATTTCCTTGCCATTCCCATTCCTTTTCATCGTGGTTGGCCATTAACAAAAGGGTAATCAAAACCGTTTTTTGCTCCGGCGTGGATTGCTTCCATATTGGCTTTTCCTTCAGGATTCTATGTAGCTTAATCCAGCCCTTCATTAGATTTTGATTTTTTTGCGTTTGAGTTTCCGCACCCTATTCATTATGATTTCCTCACGGAGCGCTTCCATCTGGGTACGGGTCCCGATGTGGCGGGGTATGTAGGAACCAAAATTCACCTTTTCCGCCGGGGTGCTTACTGGCAGGATATCGATTTCTCCGGTATCGGGGTCGATGGAAAGAAAAAATTTTTTAACTTTGTATCCGTAAGCATCTGATTGAGCGGTTCCCGGCGGGGCCGCTTTTTTTGTTTCTTTCATACAACTGCCCTCCGCCGCTTGGTAAATTCCCTGTCCAGCTGTATGGACTCATCGGTTTTAGTTCTTACCTGGTTTTCCGTCAACCAGGACAAAAAATCATTACGGTTAAACAAAACCTTATTATTGCGTTTAATATGGGGAATTTCCTTCCTGGATGTTTTTGAGTAAATTGTGTTAAGGGAATATCCTGATATTTTGGCGGCAGTCTTTGCTCCAAAGTATTCAGGGATTTCCTCTTTTGGTTGGTTAACGCTTCGGGTGGGTTTTTCATTTAATAGCTGCCTAAACTGGGCGACTGTCAATTGAAAAATAGGTGTCCTTTCATCAACTTTTAATGTGGTCATATGCATCGATTTATTTGTTTTCGATGCTAATATATAGCCTAATGCATTGACCTACAATTATTTGTAATATAGAAAAGTGTAATTATACCATTCTATATCCAATTTGATTTAATCCATTTGTGATAATCATTGATTAATCCACTGGTTAATAAATTGTTGTGCTTGGTATTATTTTCATTCAGGTAAGAATAAAAACCGCTTTGGATACCCATACTGTTTCCAAAAAAATCCCTCAATGCGACAAATATTTTACTTTTGGGAATGCCTGACTTTATTAATCCACTTTCCTTTAATGCAAAGTAAAAGGCGGCATAATTTATTGCAGAACCCTGAATATCTCTTTTTATTTTTTCGGAAATGACCTTGGGGTTATCAGTATTTAGAAACTCAACAAATGTTTTCGGTTTCTCTTTGGCTGGCGGCTTATTTTTTAAATGTGGCTTTCTGCTTTTAATCATGGTTAAAATCCCGGATAGTTCTTCCAATGCGAGCGACAGTGTTTTGATGTGGGTGGCTTTGGAAAAATGCTTCATTTTTTTTAGTTCTGCCTTTGCTTTTATTCTGGTGTAATAATCAATCAATCGCCCTACGTTTGCTTCAACCTGCTCAATTTTTTTTATGCTGTCCGCCTTTTGCGCCTGTCCCCTAAACTCATTCACCCTGTTATCTATCCATTTGTATTTCAGGTAATCCAAACCAGCTTCTTTCTCCTCATCGCTTTGGTTCATGGCTGCCTCTATTTCCTCCCGCTCTGCTTCTGTGAATGTTGACCATTTCGGCCATGGCCAGGGTTGTTTTTTGTCTTTATCATCCATGATTTAGTTATTTAAAGTACTTCGTTTGCTTTGGCAATTTCATCTTTCTGGAATGAATCGAGGTATGTTTTTGTTGTTGATAGGTCTTTATGTCCGAGGGCCTCGCTAATAACATCCTCCGGTATTCCGCTATTTTTTAACCTCATTGCGTAGGTATGCCGGCTCATATAGCTGCTTAACCTTATCCCCTCAAACTTCAACGTTTCCCCGAGGGTCTTTAAGTGTCTGTTGTATCTTCGGTATCTGTCCCGAATGTGCCTATAAAGCTGCTCCCCCTTATATCCCGGCTTTGAAATACAAGGCAAAAGATTTTCATCAATTAAAACGGTATTCGTTTTGAACCATTCCAGCAATTCCTGAATAGGGTCATTAATTTTTATCCGAATTATTTTGGCGTCCTTGCTTTCTGTCTTTTGCCTTCGGTATGCGATATACCTCCCACCTTCAAAAACTAAAATATTGCCTTGCGTCAGGTAGGCCATATCTACAAAGCTCATACCCTGGCAATAATAAGAAAACAGGAATAAATTCCTTACCCACTGTAAGGTTGGGCTTTGGATATCCTCCGTCTTTAACTTTTCGATGTATTCCGTTGGGAGGTATCGCTTCTCTGTTTCATGGTCAAGTTTTGCAATACTATAACCATTTCTCCCAAATGGGTAAGTTGATTGGGATGCCATACCGTCCTTAATAGCTTTATTAATTAATGCCCTGAATGTTTTTATGTAATACTTTATTGTAATGTCCTCGCAATCCCGTTCATTCCTTAAATACTCCTCAAATTCAGAAACATACTTATAATCAATTTCGGAAAAAACAAGGCGCTCAAACCGAGGGTCAAATAATTTCAGAATATAAAGGGTATTCTCATAAACCGTTTTGTTTCCAATCCTCCCGGCTCTTTCCAGTTTTTTTATGTGGGTATTAAAATAATCCTCTACGCTGGTATGTTTTGACTTGTTTAAATATTGCTGTTCGAACTGATTAAGTGTCCAATCGATTCGTTTCTCCTCGAATTCCTCAACTATCTTTTTACACCTCTTTTCCCCATCCGATAACCATTGATTATTTATTTCCCGGTCCGGGTGGAGCTTAATCCCCTTCCCCTTTTTTTTATTGTAGCGCTCAAAATTTTTATTCCATTCCTCTGGCTGGGCAGATATCCCCAAAAAAATAATCTTCCTGCGGTTGTTCTTTCTTATTACAAGTCCAATCGGATAACTCCCGTCTTTACGTAAATTATTTTTACCTCCAATCAATTTGAATGAGTAGTATTTCTTCATTTTAAGAGTATTTTTAACTTTTCCTGCCGGATATCGAACATTTTCCTGCCGGATTTGATAAAAAATTTTCCCTGCCGGATTCCTGCCGGATTTGATACAAAAAGTGGCAAAATGCCTTTATTTCTAATTGTTTTCTCACAATACAAATATAGTGAAATACAAATAAATACAAACAAATAAACAAGTTTTTTACTCTCCTGGGGGGCGAGGGGTCGGAAGTTCAAATCTTCTCACCCCGACAATTGAAAATCAAGGAGTTACAAATTTAGTTTTGTAGCTCTTTTTTTGTTACCCTGCCGGATTCCTGCCGGATTTTTAATTTATTTGTGCATTTACGCATATAATTTACCCCTTTTTTTTACTTCCGATCTGTTGGGTTTTGTGTTCACTTCTTTGCTTTTTTATAGTGTTGGATTTTGTGGCGCTTCCCTCTTTTTTTTATGGGTGTCCGATTTATCAGTTTTATCAGATTTTATTCAAAAAAAATCCCGGCATTGCACCATTAATGCCCTGATAATAAAATCTTTGGCATCAAAAACAAAACCGGGAAATGATTTTTACCCTGTGGAAATTACCGGGCGCACCTCTGGCGTTTCAGTCCTTAAACGGGTCGAAATGTTCTCCCTCTTCTACCTGGTGGGCTTCTTTATACTCTGCCTTTTTGTAGTTTTTGAGCGCTTCGATGTTGTCATTTATAGAAACCTGTACCTTTGCGAAGGCAAAAACGACAATGGAAACAAGTATCACCCCTGCCCCGGTTCCGATAAACTGAAATGAATCACTTGGGTTGGTTACCGCTGAAAGTACCATCAATCCCCCGACAATTAACCCCAAAACTAAAATGAAATACCCTGTGTTTTCAAGGAGCTTCGAGCTCCCTCCCCTGCTTTCGTATTTACTCATGGTTAAATTTTTTGGTTTTCTGCAATTTACAAATTATAAAAAAAACCTCCCCGGAAGGAGGCCTTTATTATCAGTTTCTTTTCAATTAATATTTTCCCGGTTCCAATTTCTTTATTTCCTCTGCGAAATGGTCAACGACGTGTATATCCTCTGTGTCGGGTGCGATGAACTTCCCTTGATAATCGGAATTAATTACCGCGGCCATCAGTTGTCCAGTTCTCAACAATAATTCCCGAAGGCTTTTTGCGGCATCTTTAAAACTTATTTGGTCCGCAAGTTCCCCCAGGGCCTCAATATTGATTTGGCGGTTGTCTCCAAAATCCAAAACGTTTCCTGAAATGGTGGCGATCTGTTCGCCTGCTTTGTTCAATACTTTTGTTTCTTCCATGATTCTTGTATTTTGTTGTTATTTGCAAGAGCTAAAATACCTCCCTGATTTCTATTTTCCAAATAAAATGCAAGGTTTTTTGTGATTATTTTTCTATTTATGCAATAATTACGTATCATTTACGAAATTATTTCGTATATTGTGCCCGAAACACGAAAAACATTTATCCATGATTTGGATCGATAATTTAAAGTTAATAATGAAACGGGAGGGCGTTAACCGGTTGGAGCTTCAAAAACGCATCCGGGAGGCTGGCGGCAATCTGTCGCGCAATGCCATAGGTAATATCTTAAATGGTAAACATTCTCCCCGGATTGATTCGGTGAAGTTAATAACGGATGCCCTTGGTGTTAACCTGTGGGATGTTTTTACCCCTCCCCCGGATGAGGCCTTAACTGGTTTCTTTGAATATCGGGGGCAAATTTACCGGGTTAAATCGCTTTCGGAATTGGAGGACCTTGTCTATAAATTCAAAACTCAAAAATAGAAAATCCCGAAGCGGTAAAACTCCGGGATAATCAAACAAAATAACGAAATTAAATTAAACACCCTTTTCAGATGAAGGGCCGTTCCCGTCCTTCAAATCAATTGCTATTGATTTTAGCTTCATTAGTTGGGTAAAATTCAAGTTGTGGAATAACCATTGAAGGATTTCAATTTTTTGGTTAATCTCTTTGTTCATAGTTGTTCGCTTATGGTTTTTACTTCTGCTTTCAGGTCCTGGTAAACTTGCAAGTACATTTTTATACTTCTCAACCGGTGAGATATAAATGTAGGGTCCCCTCCTAAAAATCCGTGCAAGCTGGCACGAAGGCCAGTTTTCAATTTTTTTCTTTCATAGATAAAGAATGCCGGGTCGTACATTTGAACAACCGCGGCAAGAAAAAGGACCTGCAGGTCATCCCGGTTCCCCTGCAGGTCTTCAAATGTACATTCTTTTATCTCCATAAATCTGTTAATAATTCCCCCCATGTCGGTTAAATCTGCCTTCCGGGGCATGGGTGCGAGCTCCTCGGCAATTGTGGGATATTTATCCCGCAATAACATAAAAACACTTTTATAATCGATTCGCTGCTGCATTTAATGGGAATTAAACTGAAAATATATTGACAAATCCAGCCGGGTTGGGTTTTATCCTGATATAAAAATCCTCCTCCTTCTCGATTGTTAAAAACACCGCTGCACCAGGATTTAGATGTAACCCCATGGAGGGGAGTCCGATTTTTTGGGCCAGTTCCTCCATTCGGTTAAATGAATCACAAAAGGCTTCCACCTCATTCCAAAATGCCTCTTTATCCGCCGTGTCCAGGGTGGCGGAAAACTGCTTTTCAATACGGTTCTTAAATGCCTCGGAAAGCATTGGTTCGCCCTTTAAAACCAGAAGGTCCTCCCACTGAACCCCGGCAATGGATACCTTTTCAGTGAGTCTGAAATGCAATTGGCCGTACGTATCGGACAACATCCCGGCGGAATTATCAATCAAAGCGGATTCCACCTTTTTATTTTTGATTTTTAAAGACTTAACCGCTTCTGTGGCCGTACTTCGCAACTGTTTTTGAATATAACCGGGGCCTTCGCTCATAAAATTCCGGAGGTCATCAATTGTTGGGGTCATCCCGTCCTGGCGCATTTGCTCAAACAGTTCTTTGATGGGTTTCAGGATTCGCTCCGCCTGTTTAATCCGTGCTTTGATTCGGAATTCATTTTTAAAAATCTCCTGGCCTTCATTCTGGCCTTTTTTGTTTTCCTGGGGTTCGGCTGCTGTTGCTTCCCCGGTTTTTGCTTGTTTTTCTGCTGTTTCACTCATTTTCTCCAAATTTTTCGGTTAAAAAACTTTCAAATACTTTATCAACTATGGCCTGTTCCATCAATTGGGGGACCTCATCCCGGTGTTTCTGGATTAATTTCCCCAAAATATTTTTCTCAACTTGGGGATTTTGGTTCTTTTCGAGCAATCCGGTTAAAAGTTCCTGCCGTTGCTCATCTGTTGCTAAACTCAAAATTTCATCAATGTTCATTGTTAAAAAATTTACGGTTAATAACTTGTTTTAATTGTGTTCGGTGCGGCTTAACAGGTAATCGTTAAATTCATCCTGCAAACCTTTTTTTTCTAAAAAATCAACCGCTATAAAATAGCGTTT
>CAYTDH010000248.1:0-7075 GCA_964436325.1 uncultured Tangfeifania sp. | reverse complement strand
ATTTTTTTTGTTAGTACCTTTACGTTTCAATTGAATTTAAGAGAATTATGAGAAAACCACAAATACTTTGGGTTGATGATGAAATAGATGTGTTGCGCCCGCATATCCTCTTTCTGGAAGAAAAGGATTATGAGGTTAAAACAGCCAACAACGGGCTGGATGCCATTGAAAAAGTGAAGGAGCATTTTTTTGACATCATTTTCCTGGATGAAAACATGCCGGGAATGTCGGGGCTTGAGACACTCAATCAAATAAAATCCTATTCACCCAATGTTCCGGTGGTGATGATTACCAAAAGCGAAGAGGAGAATATTATGGATGAGGCGATTGGTTCCAAAATTGATGATTACCTCATTAAACCGGTGAACCCCAAACAAATATTGCTGACGCTAAAAAAGAACATCGATCAGAAACGGCTGGTCACCAGGCAAACGACCTCAGCTTACCAGATGCAATTTTCACAGCTTGGTATGAAAATCAATGAGCGGTTAAGCTGGGAGGAGTGGATGGATGTTTACAAAAAACTGGTGCATTGGGAACTGGAACTGGCCGAGTCGGAAGACAATACCATGGATGAGGTATTGACCATGCAAAAGGAGGATGCCAATAAAGCGTTTTTTAAGTTCATGAAAGAACATTACCTCGAATGGTTTGGCAAAGAACCCGGCGAGCGGCCGCTCCTCTCCACCGATATTTTCAAGCAAAAAATTTTCCCTTTGCTGGATAAGGGAAAAAAAGTTTTTGTGCTGGTTATCGATAACCTCCGTTATGATCAGTGGCGAATACTGAGTCCGGTTTTCGGAGAGCATTTCCGGATGGAATCCGACGAGTTGTATTACAGTATTCTGCCCACTGCAACCATGTATGCCCGAAATGCTATGTTTGCCGGACTCATGCCTTCTGAGATCGAAAAAGTCTACCCCGAATTGTGGGAAGATGATGATAATGAGGGAAACAAAAACCGGAATGAAGAGGAACTCCTTCGCCGCCAGCTTTCAAGGAACGGCAGGGATGAAAAACTGTATTTCGAGAAAGTGTCGGGCATTCGCCGGGAAAGGCAAATTTCGGAAGGCGTCAGAAATATACTGGATAATGATTTATCGGTGATGGTTTTCAATTTCGTGGATATGATTTCGCACGCCCGGACCGAAATGGAAATGATCCGCGAGCTGGCCAACAACGAAAAGGCCTACCGCTCACTTACATTGAGTTGGTTTAATCACTCCCCACTTCTGGAGCTCATTAAAAGTCTTGCAGAAAACGATATTCATGTTGTGGTAACGACTGACCATGGTGCTATTCGTGTGAGCAATCCTGTGAAGGTTATCGGAGACCGGGAGACCAACACGAATCTACGGTATAAACTGGGTAAGAACCTGAATTATAAAACCAAACAAGTATTTGAGGTGCGGGACCCGCGGCTGGCCTATCTACCCTCGCGGAATGTGAGTACCAGCTATATTTTTGCCCACAATGATGATTTCTTTGCTTATCCAAATAATTTCAACTATTACGCCAATTATTACAAGGATACTTTTCAACATGGGGGCATTTCCCTTGAGGAGGTGATTGTTCCGCTTGTAACAATGGTTTCCAAAGGGTAAAAGCCGGTTTTTTCCCTGCATCCGGTTTCTAAGGGGTATGCTTTAGTACTTTTTGGCGGAGTTATTATTCCTCAAGGCGGAGCATTGTTTCACCACAAATTCTCCTTCTGGTGCTCCTATTTTGCGTCCAATGACGCTGCATTTGACCATCAGTAGAAAGAAGAGGCGCGGATCGTTTTCAAACATCAGCCCTTCATAATTTCCCATTCCCTTGGAGATAACGAGATCGGCCTTCCGGTATATCTCCTGGAACTCAGGGCTTACCCGGTGCAGCATGGTGGAAGGAGAATCGTCCCCGTTTGTGATGATGCGGGCAAAATGATGAATGCCAACTTCCTCTGCTTCCCTTGAGGTGGCATCGTTTAATACGGCCTTTTCCCTCACGGCAAACCAGACATTGGGATGCTGGATGGTTTCGAGAAATAGCCTGTCGAGGACGATCTCCCCGCAATTATCACCCAGGTATAGAATGTTTTTTGCCTGGCCAATTGCTTTTTGTAGCTTTTTCGAATGGTTAATGGCAAAATCGGAGGCCAGTACCTGTTTTATTGTTTTTTCCACATCAAACTGGTGATTGGGGCCAAAATCGATGATGTTTCCGGCAATCGCAAGCCTTAATGCTGTTTCGAAAGGATTGGCTGAGGTTTCCACCATTGATTTGAATTCGTCATAGCGCTCCAGCATCTCATGGTTGCTTTGGTTTTTTTCCTGCTTATAGGGATCAATGACCTCAGAGGATTCGGTTAAACGGGCCAGAATATTGCGGGTGATTTCGGGAGAAAAGCTGTTTTCCAAATCAATACCGGCAATGGCCGAAAGCATTTCACTTACAACCTGGTCGCGCTTATCATGGGGGATTTTGTATTTTTCGATCCGTTTTTCCAGCGCTTTAACCTGGCAAATCAAACATTCATAATTCATGAATGCAAAATTAAGAAATATATACCGTCACAAAATAAGAACTTAAGTTCAATTTAAATAAAGCAGGATGATTTAACGTTAGGTTTTTCTGAACGATTTAATTCTGATAATGTTAAAGTAGACAGTAAGAATATTTCCGGGTGATGGATTCGAACCCTGGAGAAGCAGGCAGCGTATTATGCAAAAGTACAATCATCAAAAAACAGCAATATGAAGTACAATTTATTAGGAAACACAGGATTAAAAGTTTCGGAACTTTGTTTAGGCACCATGACTTTTGGCGGGAGGGGAATGTGGACTGCCATAGGAACGCTTCCGCAGGATAAGGTCAATGCACTGGTGAAACAGTCAGTGGAAGGCGGTATCAATTTTATTGATACGGCCAACATTTACAGCGAGGGATTGAGTGAGCAGATGACCGGACAAGCAATCCGGGACCTTGGTTTAAAACGCGATGATTTGGTCATTGCCACTAAGGTGCGCGGAATGATGGGAGAAGGTCCCAACAATTCGGGGCTAAGCCGGAAGCATATCCTTCAACAGGCTGACGAAAGCCTGATGAGGCTTCAGATGGATTATATTGATTTGTACCAGATTCATGGTTTCGATGCCCTTACCCCCATGGAGGAGACCCTCGAAGCGCTTGACATTCTGGTAAAGAGCGGGAAGGTTCGTTATATCGGATGCAGCAACCTGGCAGCCTGGCAGATTATGAAATCGCTTGGCATTTCAGCACAACTTCACCTTAACAAATTTATTTCCCTTCAGGCCTACTATACAATTGCCGGACGGGATATGGAACGTGAAATTGTTCCGATGCTTCTTGACCAGGGGATGGGTTTGATGGTTTGGAGTCCGCTTGCAGGAGGATTGCTTAGCGGGAAATACGGGAGAAATAAAGAAACAAAAGAAGGACGAAGAGTGAATTTCGATTTTCCACCAATCCATAAAGAGAAAGCTTTTGATATTATTGAGGTGATGCAAAAAATCGGAGATGCTAAGAACGTATCGGTTGCCCAAATTGCACTGGCCTGGCTGCTTCACCAAAAGGTGGTTTCTACCGTGATTATTGGTGCCAATAAGCCTGAACAGTTAACCGACAATTTGCATTCCGTTGAAGTTCAATTTACCGTTGATGAATTGAATCAACTGGATGAAGTGAGCAAACTGACTCCGGAGTATCCCGGCTGGATGATTGAACGGCAGGGAGTTGACCGGAAATAGCCCGGATATTTCAATTAATATACCATCTGCTCCCTCAGCAGGTGGTATTTTTTTGTTTTGGTTTAAGGCCGAGAATTCACCGGTGAATTCAGATGCTCAATTCCTGACCGTCGCGGGCCATTGTAGTGGTAATACCTGCAGGGGTGATTTCCGCAATTTTTATTCTGGCGGCTTTGACATCTTTCATAAACCATGAAAAGGTTGTTGAAAAGCAAAAAAAAGGCGGGAAAAGATCCCGCCCGGAGTTTTTACGCCGCGATGCACGCGAACACTTCGTCCAGTACATCGGGATACTTATTTTTAAAATTTTTGTAGCACCAGTCGTGCAGTTCCTGAACCTCATCGGGTTCCACCCAGTTGAGGCATTTTGTCAATTCTTTCCTGAACAACTGTTTGCTGAAACTCACTTTGGGTAAAATAATTTTAGCGTAGTCAAGCATGGCTTTAACTATTTAATGTTAATAAACAACTATTAATATAACATCTAAAAGTGAATAACAGTATGCTCAAGAATAGGGTTTAACATTAATTAACAACGCTAAACCATTTTGTCTTTTTCTATCGAACTGGATGATTGCCGGTTAAGCGGGCCTTTCCGGCTCATGTTATATAACATGTTTCTGTGTTTTTTGCTGATTCATCAGGCCGGTCTGATTTTTTGGATAAACTGCCGTATGGAATTTTTCAATTCTGTTTCCGATTCGAGAGATTGAACAAATGCACTTCCAATGATCGCTCCATGGGCATAATCACAGGCATTGGAAAAGGTTTCCTGGTCGGAAATTCCAAATCCAATCAGACGGGGATTTTTAAGTTTCATATCCTGAATGCGTTTAAAGTATTCCCGGCTGAAATCACCGATGTTTTTTCCTGCTCCTGTTGTGGAGGCGGATGAAACCATATAAATGAACCCACCGGAAGCCTGGTCTATTTGACGAATCCGAACTTCAGGCGTTTGGGGGGTAATGAGCAAAATATTATGCAGTTTCCATTTCCTGAAGATTTTTTGATAATGCATTTGGAATTCCTCCAGGGGCATGTCGGGCAGGATAAGGCCATCAATCCCTGTTTCGTAACATTTCCGGCAAAATGCCTCCATACCTGTTTGCAGCACAGGATTAATGTATCCCATTAATATGAGTGGGATGTTCACGGAGGATCGGATGTCGGCCAATTGTCCGAAAAGTTTGTTCAGGCTCATGCCGTTTTTAAGTGCCACCTCGCTGGTATGCTGGATGGTTGGGCCATCGGCAGTGGGGTCAGAAAAGGGCATTCCAATTTCGATCAGGTCCACGCCGTTGTTTTCCAGTTCACGGATGATTTCCACCGTATCGTTTAAGCCGGGATAACCAGCGGTAAAATAGACCGATAGAATATTTTCTTTTTTCGTCTCAAAAAGTTGGTTGATTCTGTTTTTCATAGTCAATATCCAAAAGATTTTAAGTAGGTTTCCATGTCTTTGTTCCCGCTTCCGGAGAGATTAACCACATTCACATCGTCCGGTTTGGTCGCAATTTTATCGAATGCAGCCAGTGCATGTGCCGATTCAAGTGCCGGGATAATTCCTTCTTTTTGGGTTAAGAGCAGTGCGGCACACAAAACCTCTTCGTCTGTTGCAGCCAGGAAACGGGCTCTGCCTGTTTTGTAAAGATGGGCATGTAACGGGCCTATGCCCGGATAATCCAGGCCTGCTGAAATGGAATAGGGTTCTGTGATTTGACCGTCATCGTTTTGCATCAGCATGGTTTTACAGGCATGGAGCACACCTGTTGACCCCACCGTTAGCGTAGCTGCCGTTTCATGCGTTTCAATTCCTTTCCCTGCTGCTTCCACTCCAATAAGCTCAACTTCCTCGTGATTGAGGTAATGATAAAAAGCCCCGGCAGCGTTGCTTCCGCCTCCTACACAGGCCAATATGCGCGTGGGATAAGCACTTTCGGTTTTCTTTCGGAGCTGGGTTTTCATTTCTTTACTGATGACCGACTGAAAACGGGCAATCATATCGGGGTAGGGATGAGGTCCCACCACTGAGCCGATGATGTAGTGGGTGTCTTCCGGATTGTTTATCCAGTCGCGCATGGCCTCATTCGTGGCATCTTTCAGGGTTTTGTTGCCACTTTGAACGGGAATGACCTCGGCACCCAGCATTTTCATTTTTTTGACGTTGGGAGCTTGCCTCGAAACATCCAAAGCACCCATATAAACCACACATTTCAATCCTTTGAGGGCACAGACGGTAGCTGTGGCAACTCCGTGCTGACCGGCACCTGTCTCCGCTATAATGCGGGTTTTTCCCAGTTTCTCTGCCAAAATTATCTGTCCAACCGTGTTGTTCAGTTTATGAGAGCCCGTGTGGTTTAAATCTTCGCGTTTTAAGTAGATATTAGTGCCATGGTGTTCAGACAACCGTTTGGCATAGTAGAGCGGTGAAGGCCTTCCCACATAATCCTCCAGCAACTGGTTGAATTCTTTTTTGAATCCCTCCGACTCCATGATTTCGAGATAGTGTTGCTGTAACTCCGAAATGTTGGTGTACATCATCTCGGGTATCCACGAGCCTCCAAATTCGCCGTAATAGCCTTTTTTATTTACATGGTATTTCATGGTAAAATGGTTTTTATTTCGTCGATAAATGATTTCAGTTTGTCCATATTTTTCAGCCCGGGTTCATCTTCGAAGCCGCTGTTGAGATCAATCCCGTAAAGGAGCGGGTGATCCAGTTTTTTTATTTTTCCGGCGTCTCCGGGCTTTATACCTCCACTCAGGAAGAATGGTGTTTTTTCTGCGTAACGGTCAAGAATTTCCCAGTTGAATTTTTTTCCGGATCCTCCGGGTAATTGAGAACGGGTATCAAAAAGGAAATAGTCCGTACTGCCGGCGTAATCTTCCAGTATTTGAAAGTTGAATTTCTCATGGAGATTGAATGCCTTAATTACTTTCAGTCCTTGTTTTTGGAGGATTTTACATGTCTCCGGATTTTCTTTTCCATGCAATTGAATCCATTCAAACCCAAGATTTTTGGCTAAACCAAGAATTTCGAAATTGTTTTCATTTACAAAAACACCCACTTTTTCTTTGGAAGAGTGAAATAAACCGGGTTCGGTATTTTCTCCTGCAAACCTGCGGGATTTCGGATAAAAGATGAATCCCAGGAAATCCACCGGGAGTTTTTCCACTTCTTCCCGGTTTTGGGTGAATTTCATTCCACAGACTTTTATTTTCAGATTGTTTGTCATCTATTTCTAATTTAATTTTCCGTACTTTTCGTTTCGAGTCCCCACCTAAAATTTTTTGGGCATAATGAGAGAATGACAGGTTAAATATTC
>CAYTDH010000247.1:0-7084 GCA_964436325.1 uncultured Tangfeifania sp. | reverse complement strand
ATTCCTGAAAAAACCAATACGGCAAGCGCGGAAACCGCCATTTTAAAACTGACCTCCGGCCGCCTGAAAAACATCTCCTCGCCCCCCGCCTCGAGCACAGCATTCAAGGCCTCAAGCAGGCCCACTCCCAGAACAAGCCCGACATAACCGGCAAGGACGGTAAGAAAAACACTTTCGGCCACAATATGCAATATGACTTTCCCGGGAGTAGCGCCAATGGCGCGCTGAATGCCAATTTCCTGGGTCCGTTCCCGGATAATCACCATCATGATGTTACTCACCCCAATGATTCCTGCCATCAAGGTGCCAATTCCCACAATCCACGTTAGTAGCTGAATGCCGGTAAACAACCCTGAATATTTGATAAATTCCACCTCAATATTAAAAGACCCCACCGCCTGCAGGTCATCAGGTGCAATATGATGCCGTTCTTTGAGCAGTGCCTTTAACCGGCTTTCCAGACGGCTAACCGGAACGCCCGGATCCGAGGTAACCGAAAAGAAATGGACCACATCCCCCATATTGTAAGTGCGTTGCATGGTGGTAAACGGGATCATAATGGCCTCATTTTTTTGGGCAGCATTGAAATTCACCCGTGTTTCGGGATGCACAACACCAACCACCTGAAAATAGACTCCGTTAATCTTCAGGTATTCCCCAATGGGATCTTCATCGCTGCTGAACATCACTTCCTCCACCCGCTCTCCGATAATGCAAACTTTGCGGTTTTGCAGGATGTCGATTTCATTAAGCAAACGCCCCTTTACAGGTGTCCAGGGATCTATCCGGAAGAAATCCGGATAATCGCCATAAATATTAAAGGCTCCGGTTTTCGCTCCTCTCACGGTATTGTCGCCCTGATAGGTATTGGGTCCGAACAGACGGGGCGAAAGGTACTCCACCTCCCTGATATTGGCCCGTATGTAAGCCATGTCATCATTTCTGTAATTCCACTGCCTGCCCCGCTGA
Source organism: uncultured Tangfeifania sp. (assembly GCA_964436325.1). GTDB lineage: Bacteria > Bacteroidota > Bacteroidia > Bacteroidales > Prolixibacteraceae > Tangfeifania. Next base: position 6,115 of record CAYTDH010000247.1, on the reverse strand, counting down.
AAACCCTCATAAGGTTCGCTCGTTCGTTCGGTCCAAAAAAACGCCGAGTTGGTGGCAAAAGCTTTAATGCCCTCGAGGATTCCGTTTTCCAGAGCCTTCCCTGCCCCTGACATAATGATGAGCATAAAAATTCCCCAAAACACACCAAAAGCCGTCATAAAACTCCGCAAACGGTTTTTTTTCAGTGCACTTGCTATTTCTTTCCAAAGGTCAAAATCAAACATGTTGCTTCCTGGTTTATTTTTTATTGTTGAGACAAGGCATGCCTTGTCTCTAAATATCCCGCAGGGCCTCAATGGGTTTAATCCTTGCAGCCCGTTTGGCAGGAATGTAGCCTGCAAGGGCCCCGGAAAATATCAACAGCAAAGTAGCCGAAAGGGCCACGTTAATATTCACCGTGGGATTTCTGAAAATAATATCTCCGTTTCCCCCATTCGATGCCGCCGCAGCAGCAAATTGCTGTTCCACAAAAAAATTCAGCCCCTCCATGAGGCCTGTCCCCAGCACAAGGCCAATGTACCCGGCAATGGTGGTTATAAATACCGATTCCAGTAAAACCAACCCAACAACCGATGCCGGACTGGCCCCGATGGCTTTCCGGATACCAATCTCTTTGGTGCGCTCCTTGACAACAATGAGCATAATATTACTGACTCCCACTACACCCGCAATGAGTGTCCCTGTTCCAATAATCCAGATAAAAATCCGGATAGCCTGAAAAATCCGCATGGTCTCCAGGTAATTTTCCAGCTTATTGTAGGAACCGATGGCTGAGAGATCGGAAGCATCAAACTTATGTTTCCGTGCGAGGGAAGAACGGATTTTTTCTTCGATGGCCTGACTCTCCTCAACAGAACCGGCATCGATGGTTAAAGCAAAATTATGCAACCGGTTGGCTCCGTTAAAAACTTTTTGCCCCGTAGAAACAGGAATGTAAGCATTTCGATGGCGTGTACTGCCGCCTTCACGACAAATGCCCACTACTATAAACGGAATATTGTTGATCTTCACGTATTCACCAATGGCTTCTCTTCCCTTGAAAAGGGCGTCGTAAATATCCTTTCCGAGTACCACCGATTTCCGTGTTTGACGAATATCCACCGGATTGATAAACCGCCCCAAAATCATTTCAATCGACTCCACCTCTTTTAAATCGGGATGACACGTAATCGCGGTATATTCCCCATATTCACCTCCATAAGAAAACGTATTTCCGTTGATATAATAACGCCCCGAAATATGTCCGATCTCCGAGAAATCATCCATCAATTCATAATCGTTGTTGGTAAACCGTATTTCGCGGTTCTCTTTCATGCCCTCGTAAGGAATACTGGTCCTTCCGCTCCATATCCACATCGCATTTACCGCATCACGCATAAAATTTTCAGAAACGCCATTGCTCAGCCCATTCCCGGCTCCCAGTAAAATCATGAGCATAAAAATCCCCCACGCCACCGAAAAACCGGTAAGAAAGGTGCGCAACTTATTCTTCTTAATGGTCGCAAATATTTCCTGCCAGATATCCCAATCAAACATGACTGATTTCTTTTTGGTTGAAGCCGGCCCGTAGGTTATGCCGGGCGGTATGCCTTGCTATCATCTTCATCTCAGGCAATCTCCAGTTCTTTTGAGTATTGGTTTTTCCAATCCTTCAAATCCCCGTTTTGAATAATCTCTGCAATGACCCCGTCCTTCAGGCGGATAATTTTCTGGGTCATGGCCGCAATATCATGTTCATGCGTTACAATGACCATGGTAATCCCTTCGCGGTTGATCTCCTTTAATATCTCCATGACTTCATAGGAAGTGCTGGTATCAAGTGCTCCGGTAGGTTCATCGGCAACAATAATTTTGGGCTGTGTAATCAACGAACGGGCAATGGCCACACGTTGTTTCTGTCCGCCTGATAACTCCGAGGGCATGTGAGATGCCCATGGCAGTAACCCCAGTTTCTCAAGGTATTCCAGGGCAATCTTGTTGCGCTTTTTCCGTTTTACCCCCTTATAATAAAGGGGTAAAGCCACATTCTCCATGGCGTTTTTAAACGAAATAAGATTAAACGACTGGAAAACAAAGCCCAACAACTCATTGCGCAACTTTGCCGCCCGCTTTTCTGAAATGTTTTTTACCAGCATACCGTTCAGGTAATAAGAGCCTTGATCATAGTTGTCGAGTATCCCAATGATATTCAGCAGAGTCGATTTTCCCGACCCCGAAGAACCCATCACCGAAATAAAATCTCCCTGACCCACCTCCAGATCAATACCCTTAAGTACATGAAGCGAATTGCTTCCGGTCCCATAAGACTTGTTCACATTGCTTAACTGAATCATAGCGTTGTTTTCGGTTTTCTTTTTCAACTATTCCTGAATTCAGGGAACTAAAATTGTTTTCAGGTTAAAATTCCCGCTTTTGAAGGAAATGTCCCAATTTATTCGACAAACACACCCGGTTTTTATTTGAACACGCATTCCTGATAGTTTTTTGTTTCTGAACTTCTGATAAAAAATGATCTTTAAAGTATGACGCCCGAAAACACATTTCGTTACAAAAAGAGCAGCTTATCAAAAAAACCCGGAATCAATTCAGAAGTCGGGCTGTGAATCAGCGAAAAATGGCCGTTTCATTCCATTTCCTTATTTTTGCCTCTTCAGAAAATAAAAAGACGATGGCAACTATCTTAAATATTGAAACATCCACCGAGGTGTGCTCGGTAAACATCTCGAAAAACGGACAAATTCTATTTGAAAAAGAGGAGCAGGAAGGGTTAAAGCATTCTGAGCTATTGACAGTTTTCATTGAGGAGCTTTTCAGGGAAAATAACCTGAAAATGGATGTGCTTGATGCCATATCGGTTAGTAAAGGTCCCGGCTCATATACCGGATTACGCATCGGGGTCTCGGTTGCCAAGGGACTGTGCTATGCACTCGAAAAACCGCTCATTGCCATCAGCACCCTTGATGCCCTGGCCAGCTATGCCGGCAAAAACGCCGAACGTTTTCTCCCGGGACTCCGGGAAAACGAAAACCTTACACTTTGTCCTATGATTGATGCCAGGCGTATGGAAGTGTACACCGCCCTCTACAACCGGAACGGAAAACAGCTTTCACCTGTCACTGCAAAAATCATCGATGAAAAAGCCTTTTCGGCCTGCCTGGAGAAAGGGAAAATCCTGTTTTTTGGCAATGGAGCAGATAAATGCAAAAAGGCACTCACCCATCCTCATGCCCTGTTTTCAGGCCCCCGGAAGGCTTCGGCACGGTTTATGCTGAATATTGCTGAAGCAAAGTACAACAAAAAGGACTTTGAAAACGTTGCCTACTTTGAACCATTCTACCTGAAAAATTTTATTGCGACCATACCGAAAAATAAGATCATCAAATGAAACGACTTATCGCATCAGGAATTCTCTCGATACTTCTTTTTACCGCCGGAGCGGCTCAAAAGGAACACATCCGCTATAATCTGAAATTTGGTTTCATCAAAGGAGGTGAAGCCGACCTCATTATATCCGACACCATTTTTAATAATAAAAATGCCCTGCACTATTACCTTGAAGGACGGACGACAGGGCTGACCGATAAACTGTTTGAGGTGAATGACATCTATGAAACAACAGTGGATGCACAAACACGGCTCCCTCTTAAATCGGTCAGGAATATTAAAGAAGGAAAATACCGGTGGTACAATGAAACCCTTTATTTCCATAAAGAGGACTCTATTCACAGCCAAAAGTCCGGAGGCCGCAAAACTCCCGAAAACCTCGTGGATATCATTTCTGTCTTCTTCTATTTTATCAATCATCATTTGATGGATAACATTGAAAAAGGAGAAAAAGTAACACTTCCGACTTTTCATGCCGATAAAATTGACGATGTCACCGTGGAATATGTAGGTGAGCATAAAGTAAAAACCGATTTGGGAGAAGTGGATTGTTTTGTTCTGGCTCCAAGGGTAGATAAGGGTAAACTGCTGAAACGCTCCGATGGTTTGAAATTTTTTATTTCCAAAGAAAGCAAATTGCCCGTATTGCTGGAATTTGATATGCGCGTAGGGGCTTTACGGGCAGTTTTACAAAGTTATAAAATCAACGGTGAAGAACAGATCGCCCGGTAATATTTCCTGCTTTTTCTTCAAAAAACCACTGAATGCATTCATTTTAAACCGATTTGTTTATTTTTGCAGGGTTTAAAAAAATAAAAATAGAAACGCATGGCTTCAACATCAGATTTTAGAAACGGAATGTGCATCAAATACAAAGACGATATTTACACCATCGTTCATTTTCTCCACGTGAAACCCGGGAAAGGGCCTGCTTTTGTCCGCACCAAATTAAAAAATGTAAAAACAGGCCGGGTCATTGAAAACACCTTTTCATCGGGGGTTAAAGTAGAGGAAGTACGGGTTGAACGCCGACAGTATCAATACCTTTACAAAGACGATATGGGATATAACTTCATGAATACTGAGACTTTTGAACAGTTGCCCATACCTGAAACCATGATCGAGAATGCAGACCTCCTGAAAGAGGGGCAGGTGATTGAAATTAATTTTCATTCGGAAACCGAAACACCCCTTACCGTGGAAATGCCTTCCTTTGTTGAGTTGAAAGTTACCGAGACCATAGAGGGGGAGAAAGGAAATACGGCCAGTTCAACCGCGCTGAAACCGGCAACCCTGGAAACCGGGGCCGAAATCATGGTCCCTATGTTTATCAATGAAGGAGAATTAATTAAAGTCGATACTCGCGATCGGAGCTACAGTGAACGCGTAAAAAATTAAAACCGCATTAATGGAATATCCGGTTCTTTTTGGAACCGGATTTTTTATGCTTCCTTTTCCCCGCGGCGCGAATAAATATCTGCAGCGACGATCATGGCAGTAAACCCCCAGAAAGGCACGGAAAGTTTATCGGTGTCCAGAAAATTATTTAGAAACCCGTGGATATAATAGGTAACCAGCCCGGTTAAAGCGGCAAGCACAATGGATTTCATCCGCTGGTCGTTCAGCCGGGTATAGGCATGAACTCCTTTATAGAGCACCGTAATAAGGATTAAAAGATAGGTAAGCATACCCAATACCCCCGATTCGGAAAGCGACCCCAGGTATTCACTGTGCGCATTTCCCAAATCACCTGCATTGGTGCTGATAATGGTCCGTTCCTTATTGAGTTGGTAAGGACCATATTGAAACATATAGGTTCCCGGACCAAACCCAAAAACCGGTTTGTCTTTAAACATTCGCAGGGCACAACTCCAACGGTTGATACGTTCCAGGTTGGAGGCATCGGAAGAAATATTTGAAATGGAAGAAACATGTTCCATCAGGTTGGAAGACGACTCATCGGAATTACGTTCCAGGTACATCACTATCTGCGTTTGGAAGGAAAAAACAAAAACAATCAGCGCAAGGGCCGTTAGGAAAATGGGTTGAAACCTGACCTTCAGTTTTATTATTCCCCAGACCACAAAGGCTCCAACCATGCTTACCCATGCCGCCCGGCTGTAAGATAATACAAAAGCCACGATCATAATGCCCAAAACAATCCAGGCAATCCTTCTGATTTTCATCGAATAGTGTAAACTAAAGGCAAACAACACCACAAAAGGAAGGTAAATGGCGATGGCAGCACCATAGGAAGTATGATCGTTGTAAAAGGGAGATACAACATAATGAGCAGCCTGCTTATCCAGAAATCCATATCCCCAATGCCGGGATATGGCATAAAAAATCACTGCCAGGAACGGAATCAGGTAGAGCCAGACATACTGTTCCATTTTTCGTCCATCCGAAAAAATCCGGGCAGTCAAAAAATACAACGCCACCACAAACCAGATACGCGCCAGCAAAAATTTTACGGAAACAACCGGCATGGTACTGGTAAGACTGGTCATCAATATCCAGAATAAATTGAGATAAATGGCCAGCGAAACGGGATGTGTCAGCAACTCACGGTCAAATTTCCGGTCTAATAAAACCTTCAGCAGGAAAAGCAAAAGCAATCCAAAAAGAAGGGGCTCGGTGGGCAAATACATATCAAAACTCAGGCCCGGCACCAAATCACTCAGGGTAACCAACAAGGGAGAAAAGAAAACGACCAGATAAATAATCTTAT
>CAYTDH010000246.1:2666-7132 GCA_964436325.1 uncultured Tangfeifania sp. | reverse complement strand
GACGAGCAGAAAGAAGACCCCGATGCTTTTATGAAAGTGCATTTAAACGATGAAAATTTTAAAGGCGAGATTGTTGATATTTACAATAATTTTATTCGAAAAATATGAACAGATAAAACATTGTGTTTTACGCAAAAAACAACCTGAGCCATTAATTTCTGGGATAACTAATTAAAATAAAACATGAATAACGATATTCAAATCATAGACCTTACACCAGAAAATATTGCGGATTATGGTGTATGTGGATACAAAGATGCAGGGAAGCACAAAGAGTTGAAAAATAAAATAGAATGGTTCAATGAATATTATTCCAAAGGACTTAAAATAAAAGTGCTTTTCTCGGCAAAAGGAGGTTATCAGGGAATGCTTGAATACCTTCCTGGAAAATTTGCACACCGTCCGGTTAATGCAGATGGCTATATGTTCATACATTGCATTTTTGTTGGGTTTAAAAATGAATTCAAGGGAAAAGGTTATGCATCGGCCTTAATTGACGAATGTATCAGTGATGCAAAAAAGCAAAAAATGCTCGGGGTTTCTGTAGTTACAAGAAAAGGCGCTTTTATGGCCCATAATGAATTATTCCTTAAAAAAGGGTTTGAAATTGTGGGTAGTGCTGAACCTGATTTCAATTTACTGGCATTAAAATTTAATTCCGGATCAATAACCCCGGGTTTTAAATCTGATGCACTGTACAACGTGGATGATTATAAAGATGGATTAACCATTATGCGTTCCCCTCAATGTCCTTATACCGAGAAGAATGTAAATGCAATCATGGAAACAGCTAAAACAAAATTTCAAATGAAGACCCGCCTAATTGATTTACAAGATGCTGAATCTACACAGAAAGGACCCTGTGCTTTCGGAACATTCTGCATTATTTATAATGGTAAAATTATCAGTTATCACCCCATTAGCAACAGACGATTTGAAAACATTATGGCTAAGATAGTTGTGTAAAATATGAAAAAAAACGGATGATCTGAAAATTCGTGGAACAAGTTATATTATGAACGAAAGGACAGTGGAAAGAATTGGATTTAAGGTTATCAAAGCCGATTTTATTCAATATTTAATTTTGGTCTATAATTATTTCAATATTCTGATAGCGTATTCAATCGCCAAAAACAAGTTAGCATTCCCACGCTTAAAAAACCTAAAAACATTTGAGGCAAATATAAATGACCTCATAGAACAAAAGATTTTTATTAAAAACTTAAATAACAAGCTTAAAAGCAATATTGCCAAAAATTAGTCTTTAAAACGGTTTGGAAGAAGAACATCAAACCGACGAATCTGAAATACCCGACGACCTCCGGTTACATCAACTCCTAACAAAAGAATTTACTTGTTTAAATCTTATTCAAATTGTAATTAAACATTAATAGGCAATTAAGATTCAGGTAAAACTTGAATACTTTATTTGCAGCATAATTAATACTGATTATGAAAAATAAATGAGAAAAAAAACCTGCATAAGCTTCGACCCAAATGCAGGCAAAAAACAAATTTTTTAAAAACTAAGTATTACAAAATTATGAAAGAAAAATTACCTAAACAACTGAAGGTTGTTTCTAAAAAGCTGTTTTACATCATGCTTTTGCAGCTTTTCACCTGGCAGTTTGTCAGCGGAAATGATTGGATCGCCCAACAAGGCCCAAATGTATTTGGGCAGCAACCCACCGGGCAAATTACCGGGAAAGTGACTGATGAAACAGGTTATCCTTTACCGGGAGTGTCTGTTATTATTAAAGGGACAACAACAGGAACGGTAACCAATTCCGATGGAGAATATCAAATTAAAAAAACGAAAAACGCCCAAGCGCTGGTATTTTCATTTATCGGCATGGAAACTAAAGAAATCGACATTGCAAACCAATCTGTTATCGATGTGGTGCTTGCCGAAGAATCAACCTGGCTAAGCGAAGTAGTGGCGGTTGGCTATGGTATTAAACAAAAGAAAGACCTAACCGGCGCTGTATCAGTGGTTGATGTTGAAGATATTTCGAATATTCCGGTTGCCGGAGTGGACCAGATGATGCAGGGCAGAGTTGCCGGTGTGAATATAATGGGCGATTATTCTCCGGGTGGCGGCGTTTCAGTTCGTGTACGCGGATTTAGTACCATTCGAAACAACGACCCGCTTTATATTATCGATGGAGTTCCCGTTGAGTCGGGAATAAACATGATAAACCCTAATGATATTGAATCGCTCCAGGTTTTAAAAGATGCCGCTTCGGCCTCCATTTATGGATCGCGGGCAGCCAATGGGGTTATTATTATTACTACAAAAAAGGGATTAAACGAAGAAGCTACTATCAGTTTCGATACGTATGTTGGCGTGCAAAGTGCAGCCAATCAACTCAACCCGCTTTCTGCTCAACAGTACGGCGATCTTCTTTGGGAAGCACATGCCAACGATGGTAAATCTCCGGCAAACGATATTTATGGAAACGGAACCTCGGCAGTTATTCCTCAGTATCTTGATCAAAACAATAAAGTGCCGTCAACCGATTTAAACTGGGTGGATGAAATTATGCAGAACGCTTTGGTACAATCCTACAATCTTAATATTGCAAAAGGAAAAGGCGATTCGTTTTATAACCTGTCAATGGGTTACTTCAACCAGGAAGGCATTATAAAATACACCGATTTTGAACGTGTTTCTGTGCGTTTCAATTCTCAGTCTACTTTTTTTGACCGGCTGGTAATCGGTGAAAATTTATCGCTGGCACACTCATGGTCGAACAGAACAACAACAAACAGTGTATTGGGAGGTGTGGTTTATGATGCCTACAAGTATCCATCGATTGCACCTGTTTATGATGTTGACGGGAATTTTGCAGGTGCTTTTTTAAGCGATATCCGAAATCCATTGGCCGAATTGTATCACAACCAGGACGATACTTACAAGCAACTGAAACTTTTTGGAAATGTTTTTGTTGAATTGGAACTGATAGATGGACTGAAGCTTAAAACAAATTTTGGAGTCGATTACGGTACCAATTACCGGCGTAATTTCAGTCCTAAGTTTCAGGAAACCGGAGCGCACAATCCATCTACAATCAGTAGGCTCTCGAACCAATACAATCAACGATTTGAGTGGGTATGGACAAACACGCTAAATTACTCGGCAAAATTAGGCAAACACCAGGTGGATGCTCTGGCAGGTATAGAATCCATTGAATCTACTTACGAAAATTTTAATGCATCGCGCGAGGGTTTTCCTTACGAGGAAGAAAATTTCAGGTTTTTGAACGCCGGCGATGGCGGAACGCAAAAAAACAGCGGGTCAGGCTCACGGTGGTCGTTGATTTCGTACATGGCAAAAGCCGACTATATTTATGACCAGCGGTATCTCGCTTCTTTCACTTTTCGCAGAGACGGTTCATCAAAACTGGGCAACAACAATTGGGGTAATTTCCCGGCATTTTCATTGGGCTGGCGTGTGAGTGAAGAAGAGTTCTTTTCAACAGACAAAATCAGCAACCTGAAAATCAGGTTCGGCTGGGGTCAAAACGGGAACCAGGATGTTCCGCCGTATGCAACCATCGAAAGCTACTATTCAAATCCTTATTACTCCAACTATGCAATCGACGGCGCACAAAATTCGGTAAATAATGGTTTTACACAAAGCAGGAATGGAAACATCGATTTGAAATGGGAAACAACAACCCAAACCAATTTTGGGTTTGACCTCGGGTTTTTAAATAATCGCTTAAATATTACAGCCGATTATTTCATAAAAAACACCACCGACCTCTTGCTTGAAAGACCCCTGCCCCCCATTGCCGGAGGAACCAACCAAACCGTTTGGGACAATGTAGGTGAAATGCAAAACAAAGGATTTGAATTGCTGCTTGATTACCAAAGTAAACAAGTCAATGATTTTTCGTGGAATGCGGGCTTAAATTTTTCGAAGGTGGAGAATGAATTGACCAGCCTTCCGGATGACATCGAATTCATCGCGCTTCCGAGCGCCTATTTGCACAGCGTTAATTTCGACCAGGAAACTTCGCGTTCAATGGTTGGTCAGCCCATCTCTTCCTTTTTTGGATACCGCAGTCTGGGAATTTTTCAGAACCAGTCGGAAATTGATGCACACCAGGTTCAACCAAATGCCCAACCGGGAGATTTAAAATTTGAAGATGTTGACAAGGATGGAGACCTCGATGGAGACGACCGCGACTTTATCGGAAACCCTCATCCCGATTTTACAGTGGGATTAAACATGGAATTGCAATATAAAAACTTTGATGTTTCGCTCTTTTTAAATGGAACTGTTGGAAACGATGTTTGGGATTTGACCCGGTACTATGGTGATTTTTACAATCTTTCAGCTTACAACAAACTCGACCGTACACTGGATGCCTGGAGCACCGATAATCCCGGCGGTACAGTTCCCCGTTTGTCGCTCGACGATCCGAACAACAACATCCGTCCTTCATCCTATTATATTT
>CAYTDH010000246.1:0-2566 GCA_964436325.1 uncultured Tangfeifania sp. | reverse complement strand
CGTTTGTCGCTCGACGATCCGAACAACAACATCCGTCCTTCATCCTATTATATTTCCGATGCCTCTTACCTGAGATTAAAAACGCTTACCATTGGATATACTTTCAATGAACTTGCACGGAAGTTGAAAAGTTCCAACATGAGGGTTTATGTTCAGGCTCAGAACCTGTTCACAATTACCGGTTATGAAGGACTTGACCCGGAAGTGGGATTGCAAAGTTATTCATCGGAACACCGGAATCTCGATATCGGGGTGGACCGGGGCCTGTACCCTCCATCCAGAACTTTCATGGTTGGCCTGAATCTAAATTTTTAATTTTTCAAATTCAAAAAGAAAAACATCATGAAAAATACAATTTCATTTTTATTATTGCTGATACTAATTGCCGGATGCAGTGAAAATTTTCTTGAGGAAAGCCCGGTAGGAGAATTGTCGCCCTCACAGATACTTACACCTGAAAACATTGAAAGTACAATTATCTCAGCCTATTCCGTTTTAAACGGACAGTTCGACCAGGCTTCGAATGCTTTTAACTCACCCGCTTCAAACTGGACTTTTGGAGATGTGGTTTCCGATGATGCCTATAAAGGTGGTGGCGGAACAGGCGATCAGAACCAAATTCACCTAATGGAGATTTTTGCAACAACACCTTCAACAATTATCGATGTTGAACGGAAATGGCTGGCGCTTTACGAGGGTATCCGCCGGACGAACCTTGCCATTCGTCTGTTAAAAGAAAGCGAAACATTCGATTCAAATCTGAAAGCCCAGCGTATTGCTGAAATGCAATTCCTGAGAGGCCATTATCATTTTGAAGCAAAAAAGATTTACGGAAATATTTGCTGGATTGATGAAACCATTGATACCAAAGACGAATTTTACCAGGTTTCAAACTCCGATTTAAGCGATGCCGAACAATGGACGAAAATTGAAAATGATTTTAAAGCGGCAAATGATGTACTGCCTGAAACACAAAATGAACCAGCAAGGCCCACGAAAATGGCGGCAAAAGCCTATTTGGTTAAATGTTACATTTTTCAGAAAAAATGGAGCGAGGCTGCGACTAAGGCAGATGAAGTTATTAATTCGGGCAAATATAGTCTGGAACCCAATTTCAAGGACGTTTTCCTCGCTGAAAATGACAATGGCCCTGAAATAATTTTTTCTGTCCAGCACACCATTAACGATGGTTCACCACGTAATTACAATGGCTCAATTGGCGACAGGCTGATGGCCCCCGGCGGACCTTACCCGGGTTATGGTTTTCTTAGGCCTACTCAAAATCTGGTTGATGCATTTAAAACCAGTGCAAACGGATTGCCCGAAGAAGGTACTGTTCAGAACATTGACGATAGTGTTGATCCGCGTATCGATCATACCCTTGCCCGGCCTGGCATTCCTTACCTCGATTTACAGGTTTACGACTGGACACCGCGTGAGGCATCGGTTTACGGACCTTACAGTCCCAAAAAAAGAATGCTTTCGAAAAATTCACCTCATTATCTACCGGTTTGGCCTTATGTTACGGCACTGAACTATTACATAATCAGGTATGCCGATGTATTGTTATGGAGAGCTGAGGCAGCAATCGAATCAAATGATTTGGAAACAGCCCGCACTTACATTAACAGAGTTAGAAACCGTGCTAAAACAGGCGGTTATGTGAAAAGGATGGACGGAACTGCAGATGCCGGCAATTATTCAATTGATATTTACGCACAACCTTTTTCTTCGAAGAATGAGGCCACTGAAGCGCTCAGAACTGAAAGGCGCGTTGAGTTTGCGCACGAAGGCCATCGCTTTTTCGACCTCGTGCGTTGGGGAATTGCAGCAGATGTGATGAACAGTTATTTTGAATCAGAAAAACAAATTCGATCTCATCTCACCAATGCTGCTTTTGTAGAAGGTAAAAATGAATACATGCCAATTCCCCAGGTACAGATGGATTTAAGTCAGGGGAACATGGTACAAAATCCAAACTACAATTAATAATTGAAATAATAAAGAGACAGCTTTTTTTCATAGATTTGATTTAGTTAGTATTAAAAAGGTTTGTGGTTTATCCGCAGGCCTTTTTTTTCATTTATGCCGGTAATAATAATGAAAAGACTAATGCCGACTTAAAAACAGGACAATCCCATTCAGCCAACAGCGTCCCTCCCTCTCTCCGGTTGACTTCACCATATGCCCTTAAAAATCGACAATTTGGAACCATATGGGGTATTTGCTTGACCGGAAAGTTTTCGGACACCGAATTTTACAGCGAATACGAACGAGCCCGCACATTTGTGGATTATATCCGAAAAAACCCGCCCGCCTAAATTGCTTTCTTACAAAAGAATTCGCTTGTTTAAATCTTATTTAAATTGTAATTAAAGATTAATCGGCAGTTAAGATTCAGGTAACTCTGGAATCTTTTATTTGCTGCATAGTTTAAAAAAATAATATGAAATAAGAAAGTGAGAAAAAAACCTGCATAAGTTTCGACCCAAATGCAGGCAAAAAATAATCTTTTTAAAAACTAAGTATTACAAAATTATGAAAGAAAAATTACCTAAACAACTGA
>CAYTDH010000245.1:0-7143 GCA_964436325.1 uncultured Tangfeifania sp. | reverse complement strand
TATACCATTGCTGGTCCGGTCTTTTGTGCAAAAATATAACCTCAAAACAGGACGGAAAATAAAAGAAACTTCTGAGAAATTCATGAAAAGGCTTTTGGAATATCACTGGCCTGGTAATGTCAGGGAATTGGAGAACATCATCGAAAGAGCCGTTATTCTTTGTGACGGGAATCGATTAAATCCCGGTAGCTGGCTTCCCGGTAAAAACAAAAAACCTTCCGGCGAAATGGTCTCACTTCGTGAAAATGAACGCAGACATATCTTAAAAGCGTTGGATGCAACCCACTGGCGTATCAGTGGTCCCAATGGGGCTGCTCAACTGCTGGATATGAAAAGGACTACCCTGGAAGCCAGAATGAAAAAACTGAATATTAAGAGACCGGAATAATTGCCAAAATAATGGCATCTGCCCATATTTTGTCATAATGTTCCCGGAGTGTATCCCCCATATCGTTTTCTTTTTTTTTGCAAGATGTTTAATTTCAGTAATTTAATTCTTTTTTGTCCGGTATTGCCAGTTCGTGGCATATCTCTTGCCTTCAGTTTTGAAAAAATGAGGGGATGATAAAATTGAAGTGTAGCGCGTTTGAAGAAATGGTCCTTCAGAGTAAAAAAACTGTTGTGGTTCTTTTTACGAATGACTGGAGCGGGTCGGCTATTATTGTAGAAGGAGCGCTGAAAGAAATCGAAAAGGAATTTCAGGGAAAGGTTCTTTTTATGGAAATGATGCAACCCGAATGCACCCGCATCAGTTCCTCCTATGGGGTTACCCGGGTTCCGGCAATTCTGGTTTTTAAAGAAGGAGAAGTGGTGGAGGAAATTAAAGGTGTTCCTGCGAAAACTATCCTTAGGGAAAAGTTAAGTGCGATTTGAATTAAAGTATACGGAATTATTAAAACAGAATAATGATGTCTTTAAACAAAGGAAAATGGGTTTCTTCAAAAATAGATGCCCTGTTCAGCAAAACAAAACAGGAAAAGAGCGAAAAATATTCAGCTGAACGGATTCAGGATTTGCCTGAACCTGTTCAAAGGTATTTTAATTATGCCCTTCCTGAAGGCCATGCATTTGTTTCCTCCCTTCGTCTGAAGCATGGGGGCGAATTTAAAATGGCACCGGATAAGAAATGGATGAAAATCAGGGGAGAACAGTATTTTTCCATCAATCCTCCCGGTTTTGTGTGGATTGGGAAGACCAACCTGTTTAAAGCCATTGACAGTTATGTGGGTGATAAAGGCAATTTGTCGGTTTACCTTTTCGGGTTGTTTCGCATTGTAAATAGCAGGGGAGAGGCGGTAAATCAGGCTGAACTTTTGCGGTGGCTTGGGGAGAGCGTTTGGATGCCCACCAACTTATTGCCCGGAGAAAAAAAGCAATGGACCCCCATTGATGAGAAAAGCGCCAAAATTACCTTTTCTTATCAGGGCATAGATATTTTTTACATCGTGTATTTCAACGAGGAAGGGCAAATTGTGCGCATGAAGACGAAAAGGTATAAGGATGATAATACCCTTGTTGATTGGGTAGGAAAAGTAAGCCATTACCGTGAGGAAAACGGTATGATGGTTCCTGCAAAAATTGAGGCCAGCTGGTTGCTGGATGAAGGTGAATATACCTATGCGCGGTTTGACGTGGATTTTTTTGAGTATGATATTCCCCGAAAGTTTACATAACGGTTAAAAGGATATGGATGTGAAAAAGGTGATTTTACCCGTTTTTTATGAGCCTGGCAGGGAAAATACCGATAGAACTCCCTGTCTTTGCCTGCAGCCAAATTTTTTTTCTGTGCGTATGGTCTGCAAGGTGGTGAAGGTTTTCTTTTTTCTTGTATTGATGATGGCTCCCTTTATGGTTCTGAAAATTAGCGCCCAAAAGCCAACCCAAAACATCCGGGGTGTGGTAATGGATTCCAAAACCCGGGATTCCCTCCCCGGAGCTACCATTTTGCTCCTGGGTGAAGATGAAGCGACCATTTCGGATACGGAGGGAAACTTTTTGTTGGAAAATATCCCTGTTGGAAGGTATTACCTGCAGGTGAGTTATGTGGGATATGAATCGGTCATTATTCCCGAATTGCTGATTAATTCGGGCGATGAAGTCATTTTGGACATTGAGATGGAAACGGCTTTTGCCGAACTCGAAGAGGTGGTGGTAAAACCCCGGGTTCGAAAAGACAGGTCGGTTAACAGCATGGCCACGGTTAGTGCCCGGACCTTTTCGGTGGAAGAAGCCATGCGGTATGCCGGAGCCCTTGATGATCCGGGGCGAATGGCCGGGAATTTTGCCGGAGTCACCAGTGCGGGGGTTCATGTTAATGCCATTGTCGTTCGTGGCAATGCGCCCAAAGGACTTTCATGGCGGCTCGAAGGGGTGGATATTCCCGTGCCAAGTCATTTTTCAGGTTCCAATGTGGCAGGAGGAGGAGGATTGACCATGTTCAGCAGCCAAATGCTTACCAATTCCGATTTTTTCACAGGGGCTTTCCCTGCTGAATATGGAAACGCTACGGCTGGTGTTTTTGATATGAAGATGCGAAATGGCAATACCCACAATAATGAATATGCCTTTCAGGTTGGGGTCCAGGGAATTGAAGCTGCCGCTGAAGGACCTTTCAAAAAAGAGGGATCGGGATCCTATTTGCTGAATTACCGTTATTCCACCATGGCCCTCATTTTTCCTCTTCTTCCTGAAGTCAGGGATGCCAATGAACTTCCTGTTTACCAGGACCTGGCCTTCAAAATCCATTTGCCTTCAAAAAAAGCAGGTAACTTTTCATTGTGGGGAATGGGTGGCCTGAGTCATACCAAAATGGATGGGTATGACGATGCAGAAAAATGGGTCTATGCCGAGAACAGAGCCAAAATGAGATTTCATTATAACATGGGAGTCGCAGGAATTCGGCATTCGAAAAGGCTTTCGGATAATACATATCTTCGCTCAACCATTGCCATCAGTGGCCGTGAGCATGCCTATGACGAAAAATCAAGGCTTGACACCTCCCATCCCGGGCAACTCTCATCGCTTTTCAATGTGGTAATGACTTCGGGAAAGGCCAGCTTCCTTTCAAAATTAACCCATGTTTTTAATTCCCGCTTTACCCTGATGGCCGGAATAGATGCAGGAAATGAGATGTATCGCCTTCAGGGGGATGCCCGCGATTTTCAGGCTGGCGAAATCGTTCAGATTCTCAATGGCAGGGGAAACAGTTGGTTGGCAGAGGGCTTTTTGCAGGGGAAATACCGGGTTCACCAAAATTTTCATTTCACCGGCGGAATCAATGCTTCGTGGTTCCAGATGAATGGTGATTATTCCCTCGATCCCCGGTTGTCAGCCGCCTGGCAATTCCTCCCCGAACATCGCCTGACCATCGGTTATGGCAATCACCGTCAGACAGAGCCGCTTTTTGTTTATTTTGCCACCACCAGTCAGGACCAATCATCCGGAGAACTCAATTATCCCAATAAAGACCTGAAGCGCATGGGCGCTCACCACTTTGTTTTAGGTTACGACTGGTCGGTTACCGATAACCTGAGGCTGAAAATCGAACCTTACTATCAATCGCTTTATGACGTTCCTGTGGTCGATGGTACGGCTTATTCAATGGTAAATTTCATGAGCGACTGGACATTTAACAAACCCCTTGTGAACTCCGGAACAGCCACCAACATGGGAATAGATATTACCGTAGAGCGCTTTTTGAAAGAAGGGTATTATTTTATGTCTACTGCCTCGGTTTATGATTCTGATTATACGGGAGGAGACGGTATTTCCCGCCGGACAAGATACGACGGAGGCTACGTCCTGAATATCCTCGGAGGAAAAGAGTGGCTGATCCATGAAAAAAACATGCTGAATGTCAATCTGAAAATGACTTTCATGGGACCCTACTGGCACCAGAACGTGGATGAAGCTGCCACCAGACTAAAAGGGGAGATTGTCTACGACGACAACAGCGGTTTCTCTTACCGCCACTCCAACCTGGAAACCCTGACCGATTTTACGGTAAGCTACCGCATCAATGCCAGCAATACCGCATCCCTTTTTTCGCTGCAGGTTCGGAATATTCTTGGAAAGCAATACCTGGGGAAAAAGTACAACATTATGAAACAGGAAATTGAAGATGATTTTTTTTCAAGTCCTGTCCCTTTTGTGAGCTATAAACTTGAATTTTAGTTGAAATTGCTTTGACTGATTAAGGAACGCGGAAGTTTTGTAAATTTGAATCAAAAATCAATTATTCACCATGAAGCAAATCAATAAAACCTTGTTGTTTCTTATCCTCACTTTTTTTATCAACTTTTCCATGGCGGGAATTTTCCTTTTGGCAGGAGGGGAATATAAAAGTATATCAGGTACGGTAATGGCAGTGGTTTATATGTTTATTCCTATGCTTTCGGTCCTGATTGTGGAAAAAGGAATTCACAAGGAAGAAATCATTAAACCATTGAAGATATCCTTCAGAATCAACAAATGGTTTTTTATTGCCTGGCTTGGTATGCCATTGCTGAGTTCACTGACTTTTCTGGTTAGTTTGCTGTTTCCGGGTGTCACCTATTCTCCAGGCATGGAAGGAATGTTTGAGCGGCTCGGGGATATGGTTTCTCCTGAAAAAATAGAGCAGATGAAAATGTCGATGGATGCCTTACCCCTGCATCCGTTCTGGATTTCAATTTTTCAGGCCTTAATTGCTGGTGCAACTATAAATGCTGTGGCCGGATTCGGAGAGGAATTGGGCTGGAGGGGATTTTTGCTCCGGCAGTTTAAAGAGATGCATTTTTTGAAAGCCTCCCTGATTATGGGTTTAATCTGGGGAGTGTGGCATGCTCCCATTATCCTGATGGGGCATAACTATCCGCAACATACTAAGGTAGGTGTGTTGATGATGATAGGTTGGTGCATCCTTTTGTCTCCTCTTTTCAATTACATAACCCTGAAATCACAATCGGTTATTGCCGCATCTATAATGCACGGAACCCTTAATGCCTCGGCTGGATTGGCAATTATGCTCCTTGCCGGAGGAAGTGATTTACTGGTAGGGGTTTCCGGCCTGGCGGGGTTTATTGCGCTGATTGTCTTTTTAGGAGCGGTTTTCGCTTACGACCAGTGGATTGCAAAGGAAAAGGTGACCACCAGCCGGATAGAAGATTTTTATTAACTCCTTGGTTGCAAAGAAAGGTTAACCCCGCAAGTTGTCCAGAATCTGAAACATGAGCCGGTTGTTGCGATCAATGGCTTCGCTCTCAGCGATAATTTCTTCCACTTTTTGAATGGTCTTTCCACCGGTCAGTTCTGATGCTCCGTGGTAAACCATTTTTTGGATATCCTGAAGCGTTACTTCAACATGGAACTGCAGCGCCAGGACTTTTTCACGAAAAATAAAACCCTGGTTCGTGCAGGCTTCTGAATGATAAAGATGAATGGCCTTTCTTCCATACACCCGGGACCTTCATAAGGAACATGCTGCAGACAGTGTATTTTTAACTTTTTCATTTCAGGAATTAATACGTACATTCGTTTTCAAAAAACAAAAATATGGAAAACTACCACATGACGCCTGAACAGTTTCGCAAAGAGGGGAAAAAAGTTATTGACTGGATTGCCGATTATTATGAGCACATAGAGGAATATCCTGTTCTATCGCAGGTGGAGCCCGGGGAAATAAAAGGGAAATTGCCCGAAAACCCTCCCGTTAACGGGGAATCGATGGATGCCATGATCAGTGATTTGAATGCCAAAATTATGCCTGGAATTACCCATTGGCAGTCCCCCCGCTTTTTTGCTTATTTCCCGTCCAATACTTCCTTTCCATCCATTCTTGGCGATTTGGTCTCCTCGGGGCTGGGGGTGCAGGGAATGCTTTGGGCCACAAGTCCCGCTGCCACTGAGCTGGAGACCCGGGTGCTTGACTGGCTAACTAAAATGATGGATTTGCCTGAAAAGTTTAAATCCACCTCCACCGGGGGAGGGGTGATACAGGATACGGCTTCCACCTCGGCATTAACCGCTGTTATAGCTGCCAGGGAGAGGGCGACGGAGTTTCAGTCGAATCAAAAAGGGGTGAGGCAAAAGCTGGTGGCTTATGTTTCCACCCAAACCCACTCGTCGCTGGAAAAGGCGATAAAAATGGCCGGAATAGGCCAGGAGAACCTTCGTTTCATTGAAGCAGACGACCATTTTGCCATGAAGCCTGATCTCCTCCAAAAACAAATCAGGCAGGACAAAGAAGAGGGATTTCTTCCTTTCTTCGTATGTGCAACCATTGGAACAACCTCTTCCCACGCGATGGACCCCATACTTAAGATTGGCGAAATTTGCCAGAAAGAGAGATGCTGGATGCACGTGGATGCTGCCATGGCCGGAACAGCTATGGTTTGCCCTGAGTTCAGGCACCTCCAGGAGGGCGTGGAGCTGGCCGATAGTTATTGCTTTAATCCCCACAAATGGATGTTTACCAATTTCGATTGTGATGTCTTTTGGGTGGCCGACCGCAAGGAACTCATCAATGCCTTCACCATTTTACCCGAATATTTGCGGAATAAAGCCTCTGAATCGGGTGAGGTCTTTGATTACCGCGACTGGCATGTGCAGTTGGGGCGCCGGTTTCGCGCCCTGAAGCTTTGGTTTGTTATCAGGCATTATGGAGTAAAAGGACTTCAGTATCATATCCGGAAACATGTGGAGCTGGCCCGGAAATTTACCCAGTGGGTGGAGGCTTCGTCCAACTTTGAACTCATTCTGCTCCCGCCACTCAATTTGGTTTGTTTCAGGTTGAAAGGCAGCAATGAAATGAATATGCAACTGATGCATGCTGCGAATAAAACCGGGAAAATTTACTTTACCCATGCCAAATTGAATGAACAGGTTGTTCTGCGAATGAGCATCGCCCAGACGCATACCGAGGAGACCCATGTGCGGGAAGCCTGGGAGGTTATTCAGGAAACACGTAAATATCTTTAACTGCTGTAGTGTCTTGTCATTCGTCAAATGCAGGAAGCTGTCATTGGCAGTCCCTACCCAAAATTTTGGGTATAATGAGGAGATGACAGATAAATTATTTCTGTCATTTGTTCCACAGGTATTTCCCTTTAATTTTTTTGTTCAACCTTTAGAGAATATGGAAGAAGACCCCGGAGGGGTCACATA
>CAYTDH010000244.1:6918-7146 GCA_964436325.1 uncultured Tangfeifania sp. | reverse complement strand
GTTCAAAAAGGGTTAGATGATGGAGAATACAAAAGACGACGATACCTTCGGATTAGATTGTATCCTTAATCTATTCAGTGACGAAAGCGGATGAGCCTCCAAGTTTTAGTTTTTCTTGCATAGAGAAAGGATTCGAGCATTTTATTGCACGAATCCTTTTTTAGATTAAATTGTATTTGATTGTGGCAAACCCCTACTGATCAATTTCTCTCCTCCGGCGGTTCGGTA
>CAYTDH010000244.1:0-6908 GCA_964436325.1 uncultured Tangfeifania sp. | reverse complement strand
TCTCGAATATTCATTTTTCCCAACAAAAACCCTATAAATCGGAAGTTATCTACGTTTCCGTTCTATAGGGTACTTTTTCTACTTATTTATCATCTATCTCATCTGATTTGATTGTGGCAAACCCCTACTGATCAATTTCTCTCCTCCGGCGGTTCGGTAATATCGCTACTGGCATCAAAAACGTAATACGTAACCTTATACTCGACACCGGAATATGAAAACTGAAATTGTTTTTCTCCTACCTGGGTCGTATCGAGCTGATACCGGTATTGAGACGATGTTGTTGCGGTTATCCCGGATTCCTTATCAATATTCTCGTTTCCAAAAGGTATCACCTCAGTTGAACCGTCATCATAGGTAATCGTGATCTCCACGTCATCCAGATAGACGACCTGATCCAAGGGAAATGAATCTTCGAAAGAGAGCTCGAAATCAATGGATTCGATTTCGACGGATTTGCATGAAAACAGAACGAAACCAAACGCAATCACTAATAATAGAAAAACCGTTGGTCTTGCCATTGTCAACACTCCTTAATGATACAGGGCGTTCAAATCATGAACGCCCTGCATACGATCTGACTCTAGAGCTTATTCTTCTTCCGGTGTGACGGTAAAGGGAGCGTTCAACTGATTACCTACGAGCTTGCTGTAAGTGTCACCGACATAGTCGGGAGTACTCGACACTTCGGATTCCGAAAGGTGAGTCAATCCGAAATATGCACCTGTTGCGTTACCGGTGATCGTTCCGGTTCCCGATGAATTGATGATAATCGCGGACGTGTCGCCTTCACCTGCGCTGTTGTTTTGGGCCTGTCCGATGATCTGACCGGCATAAGTGGCGATACCCGGAGCATATACGTGCGTGATGTTTCCGGTATTTACCGCTTCTTCAAACGTGACGGTATAAGAACCGTAAGGTTGTGAAGTCATGGTGATTCCACCGAGGAACGAGTAGTCGGAACCATCATTTCTGACTGTGGTTCTAAGACCCGTGATATTCGCTTCATTGGTAACGCGTCTGTAAACGACATTCGTACGAGCGATGAACGAGAAGCCAGCTGCTGAAACACCCTTGATTTCACCACTGACCGTAATATCTTCGATCAAAGCGAAATTGATGGTATATCCGAGAGCGGAAGCTCCGCCACCGACTTCGAGGTCGACGTTTGTCAAAGAGAGGTCTTTGACAACGGCATCCTTTTCAGAAGTTCCTTCGATTGCCATGAACAGGGCGAAACTGCTGTCACTGCGAGAATAGAGATTTTGGATTTCATAGCCTTGTCCGTCGAGTTCGCCCGAGAATGCGTCCAAAACGTCAATCGTCACGGATGCTGGGGACAAGTATGTGATATTGACGGTTCCGATCGGAACCCAGTCGATATCGGTCATATCGATGTCGTTTTCGAGTTGATAATGTTTGTCAAGAGCGAGGCGAATATTCGACAGTTGTTGGGCGTTTTCGACCAGATAAGGATTTTCACTCGTTCCTTCACCACCCGCAAAGAGTGTATCCGTCATCGAATTGACGACCGTGTAGACAAAGTTGATGGATGCCCCTTCAAATTCATCAAACGTAATCTCCATTGTCCGAGTACCGATTGTTTCCGTATTGAAACCGGTAATCGTCAAACGGTCATCGGATGATGAGACGACGATGTCATCTTCACCTTCGACTGTGACACGAACCTCGAAGTGTTCGATTTCTTCGTTGATGAGGTATGTCGTCTTCGGGATGGTTACAAACTCGACATCGGCGATGTCCTGGACTTCGATACATCCCACAATGAGCAGGACAAACATAAAACCAATCGATAATGCGGAAATTCTACGAATCATGGACTTCATTTTTGTTTCCTCCAGTTTATTTAGTCTAATATATTAGTTTCAACAAATGTTTGTACGTATGATGCGGTTCCTTTCGCGATCAAACGACCACGGGCGTCATATCCTTTGGCTTCACAGATCACCGTTCCGTTCGACTCGCGATAGACGACATGGATTTCATGGATGACGACATCAGCGTTATCTTTGAGTGCTACGTTGACGCTTGCTCCAAAAGTTACCGTACGCATGTGGTCACCGAACAGGAATGCGTATTCCGGGCTGCTTTCGAAAACACCGGGATCAATCGAATCACCGTTGGCATCGGATGCTTCATTGATGACCGGATCCGGAGATGACGTACTTACGACATAGCCGCCATAACTGTTCAGGAAACACATGTTCACACAACCGGACCAGTGATAGTTGTATGAGCTGATGTCATATTTGTAATTGGTTGCCGTGTAGGATCCGATGAACTCATGGGACCCATCATAGATTTCATAGGTCTTTTGTTGCGGGATGCCCAAGACCGTTATGTACCCGCTATCCGTGTATTGCGACATATAGACGAGTGAAACGGGGTATGAGAACGCGTTTCCGTTATCCAGTTGGATATGTATGGTGCGGGTACCATAGGTATTGGTTGTCGGGCTGAACCCGGCGAATGATGATCCGGGGATGCTCGATACGGGAATCAGCACATCAGTGAGATCATAGAACGTATAACCGACTCGATCACTTTCAACACCACCGACGTTTTCAACGAGGGCGTGTTTGCGCATGAGACCGATAGGGTTCCCGGCTGTATCTTCGATGCGATAGGTCAACACTTCCCAATCCGTCAGATTGACGGTTTCTCCGTCTGTCCAGCCCATGACACCGACAGGATATACGGTTCCATCATATTCCAAGGTGTTGTAGCCACCGGTAGATCCTACTGTCGCATCATCGAAGGCGTCCGGATCCGGCCAATAGATGTCTTCCGCCCAGTATTCGTGAGCTTTGCCGAGGAGCGTTTCCGAGTTATCGAAGATTTCCTGTGTCAAGGTGTAATAGCCGTCATGATCGGGATTGTTCGAATCATACGGAACCATGGTATTATAGTTCCAATGTTTTGACTCGTAGAGTGAATAAACACTCAAGAAATGAGTATCGTCGATTGTCGGTGTTTCGATTGACGTATTGACGGTTTTCCCGTAATACTCTTGAATGCCTTCGACGATCGGCGAATAGAATCTTGACGTGATATACGTCGTATTCGTCGTGATGTTCAGATCGTGGATTTCAATGGAACTCTCTTTGGATCTAAGTTCCTGATTGCGGGTATCATCGGAGCGAAAGGCTCCGGTTTCGACTTGCAAGGAATCGACATCTCGAGCAACGATTTCCGTATCGGAAGTCATTTGGGTGAATGCTCCTTTTTCGATCATGACACGATCGGGAATTCTCAGTGTATCCGGCAGGGTCGTCACGCTCGCGAGAGCGGTACTCGGAATCACATCGATTCCATCCGCGAACACGACTTTGCTGACAGAATCGTTGCCTTCGCCGGTGAGTCCGAAGAAGTCATTGATGAACAGCGTGTCATTCAAATCGAAATTCGCGAGGATGTGCAAGCGGATCGTTTCAAAACCAAGTTGGCCCAGAGGGCCGTCTACAGCGGTAATTGTGGAAAAATCATCTACGGTACGGAGATTTCTGATCTCATAAATCGATTCCGCCAATTGCGATCCTTCGACATCGAGCAGGAAATATCCTTCGACGACCTCTTCCAACATGTCTCCCGCGACAGGTTCATTCGCTAGATTCGAAGATTGAGAACCATTGTCCGATAACAAAAGGCTTTTTGCCTGAGGTAATTCTCCGGTCAGTTCGGTGAAATCACCTTCCAATGCCATCGTCTCATACGAAGATAAAACGCGAACCGTCTGGGTATCTACGTCATACCAGAACGAATATCCCTCGACTCTTGGGATGAAGCTATAGTCATTGTCAATATTGACGATGGCTCTCACTTCAGCGGCATCCAAATCTGTGGCGTTGTGTCTCGTACTGTACGCCTGAATGATGTTGGTCATGTTTTTGGCATCCGTCACATCATTGGATAGTCGCGCACGACCAATATAGCTTTGAAAGCCCACGATGGATACGGTAGCCAGAATCGCGATGATCGCGATCACGACAATCAACTCTACAAGTGTAAAACCTTTCAATGTTGTTTCTCTTGCTCTATTCATTGAATCTTCCCCTTTCATAAGAAAACCACCCTATATAGCAAAAAAACGCACATATGGCTTTCTTTATGACTAGTATACCAAAAAATCAAACATTTCAAACATTTCAGAGAAGTTTCTATATAATTTTATTTTCATTATTTAAACAACGATTTATTTCAATAATATTGCGGTGGGTCCGGATAGGGCAGGGAATCACGTTTTTTTCCGAGTATCCTTTTTCGTTGAAGATATTCATGTCAAATCACGTGATGTTTTCTCAGTATATTTCGGATAATCGCCGGAATATTGCTTTCCCCTCATGTGTGTGATAAACTTATAACACCAAATCATACTTTCCATAGATATGCACCAGATATCGATGATCACAGAGCATCGACGAATGTGTTGAGAGTTACTATTGCAAGACACAATGACTTTTCCACTCAATGGGGTGCGAACGGGTAACGTTGTCTTTTGTTCGTTTCATGACGATTGAGACGTGTTTTCCATTTTTATGAGTTAGGACAATTTAATTGAAAAGGGGTATAGTCATGCGTAAAGTATTAATCATCATGGTAGTTTTTTTTGCCGTATGTCTTCTTGGGGGGTGCGATGACGACGATCAATCGCCTATTGTTGCGATCGGGATCGATGAAGAGACGATTCCCGAATTCTTTTATCTGGGTGATGTCGATTTAACCGAAATCGATGTCATCCTTTATCGTGAGGATGGGACGAGCAGTACGATCTCGTTGAATGAGAACATGTTCGAAGATGAGGACCTCGTTCTCCTTGAATCGGTGGGGACACACACTTGTGTCGTATCACATCGGGACTTTGAGACGACGATCACAATTGTCATTCTTCCTGTAGATATCACCGAAACGACGATTGACTTTTTTACCGGAAAAGGAACACCCGTCGATCCTTTGATCGCTTATTCTGGGACATCAATTGATGCTCCGCCAAACCCGCAAAGAGAAGGGTATGCGTTTCTTGGCTGGTTTCTTGAGGAATCACTGGAAACGCCTTTTGTCTTCGACATCATGCCCGAAGACGATCTCACGCTCTATGCCGCATGGGCCATCAACTCCTATCTTGTGACCTTCTATGACAGTGATGGGGAAACGGTCTTGGGAACTTCCTTGGTCAACCACGGAGAAGGAGCGGTCGCTCCCGCGGATCCGACAAAGGCGGATAGTACGGAGTTCATCTATGTCTTTGATGGTTGGGACAAGGGCTTTTTTGATGTTCGCGAAGACATGGATGTGTTCGCGACATATCAGGAAACGATCAGAAACTATACGGTAACCTTTTTGGATGATAACGGTACTCTGCTGAAAGAAGAGATCGTGCCCTACGGCCTTGAAGCGATCGCTCCAGGCGATCCCTTCAAGGAACACCACGCCTTTATCGGTTGGGACCAAGCATTCGATCACATCGTCGGTGACTTGATCGTGACCGCAGCGTATGCGATCAACACGTATACGGTAACTTTCAATGATCATGATGATACCGAGCTCAAGGTCGAAACCGTTGAACATGGTGCTTCGGCAGTTCCACCCACGGATCCAATACGAGAGGGTCATACCTTTACAGGGTGGGACGTCCCCTTTGATGAGGTCACCGACAATCTTATCGTAACGGCTTTTTATGAAATCAATTACTATACGATGACCTTTGAAACGTTCGAGGGCAGTCCGATGGAACCCGTGATGCTCGAATACGGTACGGATTTGGAAGGCTATCAGCCCGAAAGAGAAGGATTTCTTTTTGATGGCTGGTACTTGGAAGATGATCTCGAGATACGTATCACAACTGTTCCCGCACATGACACGACGCTCTATGCGAAATGGATCGAGGAAAGTACGGACATCACCGATATGGTCTTGGTCGGGGAACCCGGTACGATTTACACGATTCCGACAGGCATCGATGACCGTGGAACAACGACTGTTGCAGGCGGCTATCTGATGGCAACCACCGAGACGACCTATGATGTGTGGTACGAAGTGCTCATCTGGGCAGAAACAAATGGTTATCACTTCCAAAACCAAGGAAGAGAAGGCAACAATGGAACGATTGGTGCCGCACCGACAGTAAACAAACTTGAACCGGTAACAGAGGTCTCATGGCGTGATGTCGTCGTGTGGATGAATGCGGCTTCCGAGATGTCGGGATTCGATCCGGTTTATAGGACATCAGGAGGAGACATCATCCGAGATTCGAGAGATGTAAACGCAAGCGTGGTCGATGGAGCGATCCAGACGGATCAGGACGGATACCGCTTGCCGACATCCTTTGAATGGGAGATGGCGGCCCGTTGGCGTAACGGCGATGGTGAAGGATCCATCCTGGTTGATGGAAGATACTGGACACCGGGAGACTACGCCAGTGGGGCGCTGGCAGATTTTAACGACTTGAGCGCGACAGACATGGTCGGGTGGCACGCTTCCAATTCCGGTAACATGACACATGCCGTAGGAGAGAAGATATCTAATCATCTGGGTCTTTATGATATGAGCGGAAACGTTTGGGAGTGGACCTATACTTCAAGCGGTTTGAACCGAGAACGACGGGGCGGCAGTTGTTACTTTTTCTCCATGAGTGATCTCCAAGTCGGTCACGTCTATGACAACTCTCCGGATTACGCCCACAACTATGTCGGATTTCGTATGGCAAGGACCGCATCTTTCCCGGAAACCACGCATCGCGTAACATTCGATGACGATGGGGGAACCTGATCAGCGGGGAAGAGATCCAGGACATCTTTTACGGTTCATCCGCAACACCACCCGTGTATGACAAGGAAAACCATACGTTTCTCGGTTGGAGCGAGGATTTCGGGTTCATTACGAGGGACCTG